>BDTG01000018.1 GCA_002897695.1 bacterium BMS3Abin14 | reverse complement strand
GTATCCAAAACTGATGATGACATGGGCCAAAACCAATCTCATCATCCTGGATGACCTGGGTATGGCGCCCATGAACACTGGGCAACGACACGACCTGCTCGAACTCATGGAAGACCGGTACGGACAAAAGTCAACCATCGTCACAAGCCAGTTGCCCATCGAGGCATGGCATGAGGCTATAGGGGACCCCACCATCGCCGATGCCATCCTCGACCGGATCATTCACAACGCTCACAAAATCAATCTGAAAGGAGAATCCATGAGAAAACAAGCAAATCTGTTGCACCAAACTGAACACTTAGGGTAAAAAGAAAACACCGGCGTCGCTACGCTCCGACTACTGGACAGTTTGCCCTGGATTCAGTGGACAGTTTCAAGCGGAACAGGTGTCCAGTTTCACCGGAATACGCAGCCGTGCGGGAAAATGTGGTAAACTACCGTTGGGAACCGGATTCGCATTGGCCTTCCCATGAATGCCCTCCTTCAAGCTAATGAAGGAAGTTAAGCAAGACCTTTGCCGGGTTAGGATAGGCTATAATATTCCGTACATGGAGCATGGAAATGCCATAATTCATGGGCGGCACCAAGCCCTTTGAGGAGAATGCGCGCGATGAACACTAAATCCGATGTGGTTACCGATACCGTCGATTCGAGTCGGGGACTCAGCAGCAGCGAGGCCGCCCGCCGTCTGGCGCAGTATGGCCCCAATGCCCTTGAGGTTAAGAAGACTTCTATTCTGGTTCAGTTCCTGGGGTATTTTTGGGGCCCTATCCCATGGATGATCGAGGTGGCGGCGACCCTCTCTGCCCTGGTGCGGCACTGGGCTGATTTCTGGATCATCCTTGTCCTGCTCTTTTTCAACGCCGCTGTCGGTTTCTGGCAGGAGTACACTGCCGGCAACGCCGTGGAGGCGCTGAAGAAGCAACTGGCCATGAGGGCTCGCGTGCTGCGGGACGGGAAATGGCAGGAAATGGATGCCAAAGATCTGGTGCCCGGGGATATAATTCGCATTCGTCTGGGCGACGTCATCCCCGCCGACGTAAAACTGGTTGAGGGCGACTACCTCAGTGTCGACCAATCGGCGCTTACCGGAGAATCCCTGCCGGTGACAAAGCTGGCAGGTGACGAGGCCTTCTCAGGCACCGTAGCCAAGCAAGGCGAGGTGGTCGCCGAGGTAATGGCCACCGGCGCTAATACCCGCTTCGGCAAGACCGCGAGCCTGGTGCAGCAAGCGAAAACCGTCTCCCATTTCCAGAAAGCAGTACTCACGATCGGCGACTATCTCATCTATGTCAGCCTGGCGCTGGTGACGGTGCTGGTTCTGGAGCAACTGCACCGGGGCGCACCCTGGATCGAGCTTGTACAGTTCGCCCTCATCCTCATCGTGGCCTCCATCCCGGTGGCTATGCCGGCGGTGCTCTCCATGACCATGGCGGTGGGCGCCATGGCGTTGTCAAAACACAAAGCTATCGTTACCCGACTGGAATCCATCGAGGAGATGGCCAGCATGGATGTGCTGTGCTCGGACAAGACGGGCACCCTGACGCAGAACCGCCTGACATTGGGCGATATCGAGGTCTTCAATGCTGACGATGAACAGGCAGTGCTTCTGGCCGCAGCGCTGGCCTCGCGCGCGGAGAACCGTGATGCCATTGACGATGCCGTGTTAGAAGGGTTGAAAGACAAGACACAGCTCACGGCCCTCTCCCAGACCACCTTCGTTCCTTTCGACCCGGTACACAAACGCACCGAGGCGACGATCCGGGACGCCGCCGGCCGCACCTTTCAGGTGGCCAAGGGCGCACCACAGGTCATCATGCAGATGGCCGGCCTCTCCGGTGGTGAGCAGGCGCGAGCGCAGAAGGTGATAGATGCTTTCGCCGCCCAGGGCTACCGCGCCCTTGGCGTGACACGCAAGGATACCGGCGACACCGGCTGGACCTTTCTCGGCATCCTCTCACTCTTCGACCCGCCCCGCGAGGACTCGGCAAGGACCATAGCGGATGCTAGAGCCTATGGCGTCTCCGTGAAGATGGTTACGGGTGACAACGTTGCCATCGCACGGCAGATGGCTATCAAACTGGGGCTGGGCAGCAATATTCTCAAGGCAGATGCCTTACCCGTCGATGACGACGGCAAAGACTACGGAACGGGAATGGAAACAGTGGAGAAGGCCGACGGCTTCGCTGAGGTATTCCCCGAGCACAAGTTCGCCATCATCAAGATCCTGGAACGTCGCGGCCACATCTGCGGCATGACCGGCGATGGAGTTAACGACGCTCCCGCCCTCAAACAGGCGGATGTGGGCATAGCCGTGAGCGGGGCCACGGATGCCGCACGCGCCGCTTCCGACCTGGTGCTTTCAGCCCCGGGACTGTCGGTGATCGTACGCGCCATTGAGGAGGCGCGCCGTATTTTCGAGCGCATGAACGCCTACGCCATCTATCGAATCAGTGAAACTATTCGCATCATGTTGTTCGTTGTGCTGGCCATGGTGTCCTTCGATTTCTATCCCATTACG
The DNA here is from genome assembly GCA_002897695.1 of bacterium BMS3Abin14. Classification (NCBI taxonomy): domain Bacteria; species bacterium BMS3Abin14. The sequence goes on along the minus strand of BDTG01000018.1, from coordinate 24,440 downwards.
GCTGTCATGATCATCATGCTCGCCTTTTTCAACGATGTGCCCATCATGACCATCGCCTACGATCGGACAGGGCTGGAGAAAGACCCGGTCCACTGGGAGATGCGACAGGTGATAACCGTGGCCACGTCCATGGGTATCATCGGTGTGATCGGCAGCATGGGTATGCTGCTCATCGCCATGGATTGGCTCAAGCTGGATGTGGCGCAGATCCAGACCTACGTTTTCCTGAAGATGGCAGTGGCCGGCCACCTGGTTCTCTTCGTAGCGCGTTCCAAAGGATACTTCTGGAAACGCCCATGGCCGGCGCCCATTATGATCTGGTCCGCAGTGATCACCAAGATTGCAGCGACCCTGGTGGCGGCCTATGGTTTCGGCCTCATCACTCCCATTACCTGGCCGGAGATCGCTCTTATCTGGGGCTACTCCATTTCCTCGGCCCTGGTCACCGATCTGGTCAAGGTGCACGTATACCAGCGCCTGCGTCATGAAACGCCGACACACCGTGCTTTCCTTGGCCGTGTGCAGGATACGCTGCATCTCAATCGCCACCTTTAACTTTCTTCGCCCCCGAAGGTCAGATAAGGGCGTTTAACACCTGGTACCTGGTTTCTTGGGAACGGTGGATTTGAACTTGAACTGGAACTAAACTAAGCGCCATGAACCAGGCACCAGGCACTGCTTTTCCCAAGGAGGCACGAAATATGGAATTTTATGAGCTGATCCGGAACCGGGAAAGCATAAGGGACTATGATCCGAAAAGGCCCCTGGACGAGGCAACCCTATACAGAATTCTGGAGGCCGGCAGACTGGCGCCCTCAGCGGCCAACCGCCAGCCGTGGCGATTTGTGGTTGTCTCCTCCGGGGACATGCTGGAGAAGGTGCGGCCGTGCTATCAGGGCGCCTGGTTTAAGGACGCGCCCCACATACTTGTCGTTGTCGGCAGGCCCGACCAGGCATGGGTGCGCCGGAAAGACGGCCGCAACTATCTGGAGACCGACCTGACGATCGCCATGGACCACATGATCCTGGCGGCTGAATACGAGGGCGTGGGGACCTGCTGGATCGCGGCTTTTGATCCGGATGTCCTGTATGAGGCCCTTTCCCTCAGACCCGGTGAGACGGTGTTCTGCATAACACCCCTCGGTTACCCCGGGGCCGGTTTTAAGAAGCAGGGCGACAAGAAGAGAAAACCGTTTAACGAAGTGGTCCAGATTTTATAACCTTCCGGATCCAAAGCAGCCTCACGCCCGTTCGTCACACAAAAAAAAGTGACTCACTCAAGTCGCAAAGGACGCCAAGAAGCGCAAAAATTTTACCACGGTACAGCCCTTGGAAGGCTGTTTCACCTTTAGACAATGACCTCTTCAGATTCGGGCTCTCTGAGGGAAAGCAGGGAGTGGACCACGAGAGTGGTCAACAGCATCAGACCTCCGACGAAGGTCTGCGTCGCCGGTATCTGTCCGATGGCAAGCCACACCCAGAGAGGTCCCAGCACCGTTTCAAGGAGCATGATGAGGCCCACTTCGGGGGCCGTGATGAGCTTCGGGGCGATGGTCATGAGGACCAGCGGCACCGGAAGCACCACCATCCCCATGAACAGCAGGGGCCAGATGTCCGGTGCATGGACGCTAAGGGGGGAGGATAGCGGAAGAACGGCCAAGGTGGACATCACTCCTCCCAGAACCACCGCGGGCAGCATACTCGTCTGACGGAAATGCCGGATGAGGACGAAATTGGTTGCCATGCAAATTGCCGTGACCAGGGCGAGAAGGTCTCCAAGCAGAGCCCCGCCGCCAAGGCTCCCGGAAAAGATGATAACGATGGACACCAGACCGACAGCTCCAGCGGACCATGTCCTGACAGGAATCCGTTCACCAAGAAACAGCAGTGAAAAAAGGGCGGCCAGGAGTGGGATGGCAGCAATTATGACGAGGGAGTTTGCAGCTGTGGTCAGTGTCACGGAGCTGACGAATGAGATGGTGCTGACGCCGAACAGGGCAGCTACCATTACCCCGCCAGGGCCGATCCCGGTCATTCTGGCGGCTGCCTGCCGCCCGTGGCGAATCATCATGACGACTGACAGGGTCAGGGCCGTGAGGAGGCTTCGCCAGAATACCACGGTCCACCGGTCTGCGCTTACGATAGAGATGAGAAGCGTGTCGGGGCTGATCACGAGCACACCGATGATCATCAGGAGCGTGCCCTTCAATCGGTCTTTCCCCTTCTCCATGACGCCCAGCCCTTTTCCTGGTTTAAAACGATCCACAACAGCCAGAGGATGTATATCACATCCCGGGGGGTGCAGTTAAGTTGTTAAGTCGCCAGGATCCGAAATTCAACATTTAAGGTGATTTCATGGTATATGACCATGAAAAGTCAGGGAGGTATTCCCGACAACGGAACGACTTGCATGCATGGTCCGGAACTGAAAAGGAGCAGTGCGGATGGAAAAGAAGCGTATCCTCGTAATAGAGGATGATGAGGACATCGCCGAGCTGATTGAGTACAATCTGGTACGGGAGGGCTTTGTAGTCAAGGTGGCCCGGTCAGGAGAGGAAGGGCTCAGCCTCGCGAGCTCCAGTCGGCCCGATATCGTTCTTCTGGACCTGATGCTGCCGGGGGTTGACGGTCTGGAGGTCCGCAGGCGTCTTTTGGCAGACCAGTTCACGCGTTCCATACCTGTCGTGATGGTCACGGCCAAGAGGGATGAAACTGATGTTGTCGTGGGCCTGGAGTTGGGCGCGGACGACTACATTGTCAAACCGTTTTCACCGAAGGTTCTTGTGGCGAGGGTCAAGGCAATTCTCAGGCGTTCAAATGCCTGGTCCGGGGACGACGGAGCCCCCGTTATTGAGAGAGGATGCCTGGCTATCCACCCCGGGAGACGCGAGGTTGTTTCCAGTGGTGTTTCCGTCCCGGTCACCTTCACAGAGTTCAACATCCTGCTTTTTCTCGCCCGGCGGCCGGGGTGGGTCTTCACCAGGTCCCAAATCGTGGATGCCGTCAAAGGTGACGACTACGCGGTGACAGAAAGATCGGTTGATGTTCATGTCTTCAGCCTTCGGAAGAAACTGGGAAATGTCGGCGGGCAGATCGAGACGGTCCGTGGAGTAGGGTACAGGTTCAAGGAATGATGGCTTTGCAAAAAAAACATCAATGGATTTATCACGACCCTGCCAGGATAATCTGGAACAGGATAAAATCAGGAGCCTTGCGTGTTCCGTAGAAGCCTCACATGGGTATTGCTTCCCTCCTTCCTGGCCATAGCCGCCATCTCTCTGGGTGGAGTGGCATGGTTCGCTGCCCGGGACATGACCCGGTTTTACTTCGAGAGGAAAAGCGACGATCTCAAAGCCCTCGCACGGGTGGCCGCCGACGGAATTGCCCAGATCTCTCCAAGGGGCCTTCCCCTCCCTGGAGTACGACCCGATCTGACGGGGTGGTGCGGGGAATTCGGGAACAGGTCTGCTACACGGGTGACCATAGTTCGCCGATCCGGGAAAGTGCTGTGCGATTCAGTAAAAGATCCGGCGCTCATGGACAACCATTCCGATCGCCCTGAGATCAGGGACGCGATAAGGGATGGAAGCGGCACATCCGTGAGATACAGCCACACTCTGGAAAAGACTCTCATGTACGTGGCTGCCCCAATTTTCAGCAACCCGAACGAAGGTGTTGTCCGGGTGGCTCTGCCTGTTTCCACACTCTCCGAGGCCCTCTGGACCCAAAGGGTCCGGCTGGGGGGCGGCGCCATCGTTCTGGGAATCCTGGTCGCGCTTCTCAGCGTTTTCCTGTCACGCAGGATTACGGCCCCGCTCAGGTCCATGCGGGAGGGGGCCAAACGCTTTGGCCACGGCGAGTTTTCCGCCAGGCTGCCGGTTCCAAAAGTGGAGGAGTTTGCCGAACTTGCTGAGGAGATGAACCACATGGCCGGGCATCTGGACGACAGGATACGCGTTGTTCTCGACCAGAGGAACGAACTGGAGGCGGTACTCTCCAGCATGACGGAAGGGGTGCTGGCGCTGGATGCCGATGAAAGGGTTATCAGTCTCAACGAGGCCGCGTCCAGGATGCTGGGGACCGACCCCGGCGAGGCACAGGGCCGAACCATCCAGGAGGTAGTCAGAAATCCGGACCTGCAGGATTTTGTCGCAAGGACTATCAGCAGTTCCCTGGCCATTGAGGGAGAAATCGTTCTCAGGAGTCCACGGGAAAGCACGCTGCAGCTTCATGGCACGCCTCTCCTCGGGGCAGATGGAAAAAGAGTCGGGGCCGTGGTGGTGCTTAACGACGTTTCGAAAGTAAGGCGGTTGGAGCGGATAAGACGCGATTTCGTCGCCAACGCCTCCCACGAAATCCGGACCCCTATTACCTCTATCAAGGGGTTTGTGGAAACTCTGCTTGACGGTGCGCTGGAAGACAGGGCAACGGCGGAAAGGTTTCTCGACATCATCCTGAAGCATTCCGACAGGCTCAACGCCATCGTGGAGGATCTACTGAACCTGTCCATGGCCGAGGACCAGACGCTCAGGGGCGAAGTTTCCTTCGAAAAAGTGCATGTCGATGAGATCCTCCATCAGGCGGTTTCAGCCTGCAGCGCCGAGGCTGAGGAAAAAAGCATTTCTGTGCCGATCAGCTGTCCTGATGGCCTTACCGTAATGGCCGGCCCTTCCCTTCTTGCGCAGGCGATAATCAACCTCATCCAGAACGGGATCGCGTATAGCGCGGAGGGAAATTTGGTCGAAGTTTCAGCTTCCAGGGGGATGTCTGAAGTTCTGATCTCAGTCCGGGATCAGGGTTGTGGTATCGAAAAGCGGCATATGTCGAAGATATTCGAGCGATTTTACAGGGTAGATAAATTCCGCAGTCGGAACCTGGGAGGAACGGGTCTCGGTCTTGCCATCGTCAAACATATAGCCCAGGCTCACGGAGGTGTTGTCAAAGTGATCAGCACCCCCGGGATAGGCAGTACCTTTACCATTACCCTGCCTGCCCCAGGAATAAAACCTGGAACTCTTAACCCTGGTCTCTAAACGCCGGTCCCGTTTTCCCCTAACAGGAAAATAATCTTCCCTTAACGCGCATTTAACATAAACCTCCTATCCTCTCACCATGACGAATGTGAATTATGATCCAACAACCCGTTCCAGGAGGAAGAAAATGATGAGAAAGAATGTGATTCGTTTGAAGTTCGCCATTCTGGCCATAGCTCTGGCGTCAATTTCGTGGCTGTCACTACCTGCTATGGCCGGCCCCTTGACCATCAACGGTGCGGGTGCCAGTTTCCCTTTCCCGGTCTATGCTCAGTGGGCCTACAGGTACGAAAAGCTCAACAAGATAAGGGTCAACTACCAGTCCATCGGTTCCGGGGGAGGAATCCGCCAGATAAAGGCCAGGACGGTGGATTTCGGGGCATCGGATGCCCCCCTGAAGCCTGTCGAGCTTAAAAGGGCCGGACTGATTCAATTCCCTTTGATCATGGGCGGTGTTGCGCCTGTGGTCAATATCCGGGGGATCGAGGCCGGCAAACTTCGGCTGACCCCCGAACTGCTGTCCGACATCTTCCTCGGCAGGATCGTAAAATGGGATGATCCCGCCATTGAAAAGGTTAACCCTGGTCTGAAGCTTCCCGGAAAGATGATAACAGTTGTCCACCGCGCCGATGGGTCGGGGACCACATGGATCTTTACCAACTACCTCGACAAGGTTTCCCCCGATTGGCACGAGGCCGTCGGGACGGCCAAGGCGGTTCAGTGGCCTGTGGGAGTCGGCGGCAAGGGCAACGAGGGTGTCGCAACCTATGTGAGGCAGGTTAGCGGATCCATAGGATACGTGGAGTATGCCTACGCACTTCAGAACAAACTGACATATGTCCTGCTGAAGAACAAGTCCGGTAATTTTGTGGCCCCGACGTCCGAATCTTTTCAGGCCGCTGCAGCCAATGCCGACTGGAAGAATTCCCCCGGATTCTATGTCGTCCTTACCGACCAGCCTGGCGATGGGAGTTGGCCTATTACGGGGGCCTCATTCATTCTCATCTATAGGGAACAGACAAAACCAGCCCTGGCGAAAGAGGTCCTTTCCTTCTTCGACTGGTGCTACAAACACGGCGCCGAACTGGCCGCGAAGCTGGATTATGTCCCCATGCCCGAATCGGTGTTTAAACTGGTTGAGAAAACCTGGAAGACTGAAATCTCAGCCGGTGGCAAACCGGTATGGCCCTGAGGAAACGGATGATACCAAAAAACACCGGGGAGCCGGGACGATGGAGGCAACGAAGATTCGATTCGCTCTTTCGTTGGGTGTCCCTCACGTGCGCCGCCTGCATCATTGTCATTGTGATGGGAGTGCTGGCGGAACTGATATACGGGGCACGATTGTCAATCGCTGAAACAGGAATCCGTTTTCTGTATTCCCTGAAGTGGAATCCGGTGACTCAGCAATTCGGGGCTCTCAGCAGCGTTTTTGGTACCCTCGTTTCAACGGCGATAGCCATGGTTATCGCCGTACCCCTGGCCCTGGTGATTGCCCTTTTCCTGACAGAGCTGGCCCCCCCTGTCCTAGCCACCGCGGTGGGTGGCGCCATCGAGCTTCTGGCAGCTATTCCCAGCATCATCTTCGGCATGTGGGGGCTTTTCGTCTTCGCCCCCTTCATGTCGGAATACGTCCAGCCCTTCCTGGGACGGGTAGGTGGAAGCCTTCCGTTTTTCCAGGGCCCCCCCATGGGAATCGGCATGTTGACAGCGGGTATTATTCTGGCCTTGATGATCCTCCCCTTCATCACCACCGTCTCCCGGGAAGTCTTTGCCATGGTTCCCCCCGTAGTCAAGGAGTCGGCCTACGGCCTCGGTTCCACAACGTGGGAAGTGACCGGAAAAGTAACCGTGAGGTACGGAATCCAGGGGGTTGTCGGCGCCTGTTTCCTGGGATTGGGTAGGGCAATCGGGGAGACTATGGCGGTGACCTTCGTAATCGGGAATACTCACCGGATCTCCTCCTCCCTGTTTGCCGCCGGCAACAGCATCGCCTCCACACTGGCCAATGAATTCACGGAAGCCACGGCGGACATTTACTTGAGTTCCCTGGTGGAACTGGGGCTGGTTCTCTTCCTGATCACGGCGCTTATCCAGGCCGCTGCCCAGTTCTGGCTCTGGAGGATGGGACGCAGGATGGGGGATGTCTGATGAGGGAACGATCCATTTGGCTCAGGAAGTGGACTGACGGCGCGGTCCGGTTCATTTCCATGTTGGCCGCCCTGACGGGAATCATTTTCCTGGGGTGGATCCTGTGGGTGATCCTCGCTCGGGGTGTCAGGGTCATCAACTGGGAGTTTCTCACGGCTCTGCCCACGCCTCCCGGGGTTCCCGGCGGAGGGCTTGGCAACGCTATCGCTGGAACGGCGGTAATGACCATCCTGGCCACCGTCATAGGGGTGCCGGTAGGTATGCTGGCGGGCATTTTTCTTTCGGAATTCGGTCGGCAGTCCCGAATCGCCACGGTGGTCCGGTTCTCGTCCAATATTCTCATGGGAACTCCCTCCATCATTATCGGAGTGTTTATCTACGTGGTGATGGTCCTGCCTGCAGGGCACTTCTCCGGGTACGCGGGAGCTGTCTCCCTGGCCGTAATCATGTTGCCCGTCGTCTCTCGCACCACTGAGGACATGCTGCTTCTCGTGCCCAACGCTGTCCGGGAGTCGGCCCTGGCCCTTGGAGCGCCTCGGTGGAAAGCCACCCTGGGGGTGGTTCTGGGCGCTGCAAAAACGGGTCTGGTCACCGGATCTCTCCTGGCCATCGCGAGGGTCACCGGCGAAACGGCGCCTCTTCTCTTTACCGCGCTCAACAGCCCCTACTGGTCCGGATCACTGAACGGTCCGACAGGAAACCTCACCGTCACCATCTACAATTACGCCATGTCTCCCTACACGGACTGGCAGGCACAGGCGTGGGGAGCCGCATTTCTGATAACGGCGGGGGTTCTGGGGACAACGATCATTTCCCGGGTATTTCTTGCCCTGAGAGGAAATGAAAAATGATACAGCAGACTTCAAAAAACAGCATCATTCCCTCCTTCGACTATCGTTCGGAGGAGAGCCCCGCCAGGGAGGAAGTCAAGATCTCAATTCGGGAACTCGATTTTTTCTACGGGAACAACCAGGCTCTGTATAAAAACAGCCTGGACATTGCCGCCAACAGGGTGACCGCCATTATCGGTCCATCCGGCTGCGGCAAGTCAACCCACCTGAGGGCTTACAACCGTATCTTCGAGCTGTACAGAAACCAGCGGGCCGCGGGAGAGATCATACTGGATGGAGAGAATATCCTCGACCCGGGAGTTGATGTCCTGGATGTGCGGCGCCGGGTGGGGATGATCTTTCAGAAACCCACCCCTTTCACGCTGAGTATATTTGAAAATGTTGCCTACGGGTTGAGGCTCCATTACCGCATGTCCAGAGCTCAACTGACCGAAAGGGTAGAAAAAGCCCTGGTGCAGGCGGCCCTGTTTGACGAGGTCAAGGACATGCTCCACCGTCCGGGCACAACCATTTCCGGAGGCCAGCAGCAACGGCTCTGCATCGCCCGAGCCCTGGCGGTGGAACCGGAAGTGATTCTTATGGACGAACCTACTTCCGCGATTGATCCGGTTGGCACTGCGAGGATTGAGAAACTTGTAGCCGATTTGAAGAAGGATTTTACCATCGTGGTCGTTACCCACAATATGCAGCAAGCTGCCAGAATATCCGACTATACTGCGTTTTTCTATGAGGGTCACATCATCGAGTCCGGGCCGACGAAGGAGATCTTTACCAGACCGGAGAAGAAGCAAACGGAAGATTACATTACTGGGCGTTTCGGTTGACGGCGGCGCTTCGGAAAGGAGTACAGGACAGATGACCAGACTGCAGATCGAGATTGGAAGATTGAAGAAGATGATCCTGGCCCTGGGGGCCGTGGCCGAGGATGCGATGAAGAAATCGGTCCTCGCGCTGGAAACCCGGGACGCCGGCCTGGCGCGGGAGATCATTGAGGATGACTTTAAAATCGACAAAATGGAGGTGGACCTTGAAGAGGAGGGGCTGAAGATCCTTGCCCTTCACCAGCCTGTGGCCATCGACCTCAGGTTCATCGTGGCTGTCCTTCGCATCAACAGCGATCTGGAGCGCATAGGGGATCTTGCCGTCAACCTTGCGGAAAGGGCGCTGTTCCTGAGCAGCCGTGAGCCGCTGGAGGTTCCCCTGAACCTGGCGGGCATGGCCCAGAAGGCCCAGGAAATGCTGGAAAAGAGCCTCGACGCTTTGGTAAATATGGACGCACATATGGCCCGTGAGGTGCTTAAGATGGACGACGAGGTGGACGAGATGAACAGTGAGATGTTCACCATCATCTACGAGAGGATCATGAAGAATCCCCAGCGGGCGGAGGACCTGATCCACCATCTTTCAGCTACCCGGCACCTCGAAAGAGTGGCCGACCATGCCACCAATATCGCCGAAGACGTCATCTACATGGTGGAAGGGGAAATCGTCCGGCACCAGGCGGAAGACTTCACCTGAGCACGTTATTATTCCGTGAAGTTATTCTATTCTAATTCTGGCCATGCCCGACTATGATGTGGACATGGTCAACGAGACACCTAAAAGGATCCTTCTTGTGGAGGACGACCGGGACATATCGCACCTCGTTGAACTTCACCTCAAGGACCAGGGATACGAGGTGAGACTGGCCTATGACGGCACAAGCGGGCTGTCCATGGCCGGAAAGGACCCATACGACCTGATTATCCTCGATCTCATGCTCCCCGGGATCGACGGAATGGAGATCTGCAGCAGAGTCAGGGAACAGGACAAATCCCTCCCCATCCTCATGCTCACGGCCAAAAGCTCGGAAGCCGACCGGGTCTCCGGCCTGGACTCGGGCGCCGACGATTACCTGACCAAACCATTCAGCATCAGGGAACTCCTTGCCAGGGTCAAGGCTATCTTTCGCCGGGCGGATCTTTTGATTGCACCGGAAGGTGAGGGTGAGGACCTCCTTGCCACAGGCCGTTTGACCATAGACGCGGCCAGGAGGAAGGTCAGAATGGACGGTAAAAGGGTCAGGCTGACGGCCAGGGAATACGACCTCCTCTATCATTTTGCCCGGAACCCGGGGAAAGTCTACACTCGTTCCCAGCTGCTGGATCAGGTTTGGGGCTACGGGTATGAGGGGTACGAGCACACGGTCAACTCCCATATCAACAGGCTCCGGGGGAAGATAGAACATGATCCGGTCAAACCGGAATATATACTGACCGTATGGGGTGTGGGGTACAGGTTCGCCGAACCGGAGGAACTGACGGGCAAATGATAAGATCCGTCCACGGAAAGCTCGCCGCCATCATGCTTGCCCTGTTCTCCATCCTGGGCTTTATCCTGATCATTATTACCCTCTTTTCAAACCGTATGTATTTTCAGGAGGCCAGCCAGAGGCTGAACCGTTCCATCGCCAAGGAACTCGTTTCCCATCGTGTTATTATCAAAGACGGTGGTGTAAACGAACCGGTGATGGTGGAGATCTACAATGATCTGCACCAGGTTGATCCAGGCGTTCAGGTCTACGTTCTTGACAGGTTCGGTCACATCCTCGCCTCTTCCGTGCGTTCCGATGAACTCCTGCTGGAGCACGTAGCGCTTGAGCCGATTTTCATGTTCAACAGCAGGAAGGGAAAACTGCCCATTTACGGGGATGATCCCATGGACCTCAACCATCGCACGATCTTCTCGGCCTGTCCCATCCCCACAAAGGGGGACGTTGAGGGCTACCTCTACATTACGCTCGGTGAGGGCGAGGATGTGTCAATCGGGAAGATGCTCGCCGCGAGCCATATCGCCCGGCTCTCCATCTACTACGCGCTGCTGGGGTTGCTCCTGGTTTCCATCACGGGGCTGATTCTCTTCAACTACCTTACCAGGCGATTGCGGAAGCTTACCAGCAGTATCGAGACGTTCATGCCGCCGGATGATGGTGAAATATCATTGCCGGAAGACGCTGAAAAAAAGATTCCGCGGGACGAGATCGAGAAACTGCAGATGGTCTTTGATGCCATGGCAAAAAGGATCAAAAAACAGGTCTGGGATCTGGAGGATGGGGATCGATTGAGACGGGAACTCGTGACCAATATTTCCCATGACCTTCGAACACCGCTCACATCCCTTCAGGGCTACCTGGAGACCCTCCTCCTGAAAAAAAACCTTTCTGACGAGGAGAGGGAAAGGTTCCTTGAAACCGCCCTGAAGCAGAGCGACAGGCTGAGGAGAATGGTGGCTGATCTTTTCGAGCTGTCCCAGTTGGACGCCCATGGAGTTCGCACCCATCCGGAGCCCTTTTCGGTATGCGAGCTGGCCCAGGATATTATCCAGAAGTTTCAGCTTTCGGCGGACAAAAAAGGTGTCAGGCTTATCAGTGATTTTTCCAGCCACCTTCCCCTCGTTGTAGCGGATATCGGCCTTATGGAGAGGACCCTGGAGAACCTGGTCAAGAATGCTCTCCAGTACTCCTCCGATGGGGGCATTGTGACCATATCAATCCATCAGGAGGATGAAGAGATGGTCGTCCAGGTCCAGGATACCGGGCCCGGCATCCTGAAGGAGGATCTGCCGCATATCTTCAATCGCTACTTCCGCGCAGGTGACTCGGCAGAGGATGCGCCTGAGGGGACGGGCCTGGGGCTGGCTATTGCCAGAAGGATAGTAAATCTTCACGAAGGGGAGCTTGAGGTTCTGAGCACCGTTGGTATCGGGACCGTCTTTTCCTTCCGCCTCCCCGTGCTCTCGCAGGAAAGAATGGCGTGTGGCACGGATAGTTAACTGACGTCAACTTCCTGCAAGAAATCCCGAGACCTCATCCCTTATCAGGTCAATGGTGGCCTTCCGGTCGGGAAAGATGTCCCAGAGATCCTCGATGTTTTTGAAACGGGCGACTTTCCCTTTTCTCTTGTCCACAACGACGATGGAATTAAAGACGATATCAAAGTCGTCGAGGTAGTGCAGGTTGCCCGGTTCATCCAGGTTAACCGTGCACATGGCCAGGCGTCCCTCGCTGAAATCACTGGGGAAGTACCTCTCCAGGCCCTCCAGGACCACCTCGTCTATGCCCTCACATGACCGGCAGATAAATTTTCTGTGAAAGTAATAGACCACGATCTGGTCCCCGTTCTGCAATCCCCGGCAGCCATCCGCAAAGGCCAGAGCTTCGCGTTCCGCCGGGCCGGGAACCAGGACCAGGAAGGCCGTCAAGGCAGCGGTAAAGATCATAGCCGCAAAGAAAGCAGGTGATCTTTGCATTAAAATCTCCCGTGTGATGGAAACCTTTTGTGAACGTTGGTTTATACTACACCATGCAGGTTTGGATTTCCAGAGGCTGCAGGGACCTTTAGGCTTACAGGGACGATGGTGAAAACGGTGATTTCGGGTGGGGCCGCCAGCCTTATTGGAGGTCCCCAGGTCCCTGTGCCCCTGCTCGTGTAAAGGTCGGCGCCGTTGCCCAGCGGGTACAGGCCGGCGATCATGGGATACCGGATCCGGACGAGCAGGTTGAATGGAAAAAACTGTCCTCCGTGGGCGTGGCCGGAAAGTTGGAGGTCAAAGCGTCCGCGGGAGGATGCAACAACAACGGGCCGATGTTTCAGAAGGATGGTGAACCTTCTGTGTACCGGCGGCGGCAGGATTGTGCTCTCATCAACCATTGATGAGGCGTTCATGCGGTATCCCGCTGAGTCGTCAACCCCCGCAATGGAGATGGACCCAACATCAATACGCTGCCCTCTTGGAACCGTAAAACCGGATTGGCGGAGAAATGTCAAACTGTTCTCTATCCCGGCGTAATATTCGTGGTTTCCGGTGACGGCGAACTTGCCTAACGGCGGCCTGTAGGCGGCTAAAAGCCTGGAAAGATGGTTCAGGTGGGGAGCGATACCGTCCACCATGTCCCCTGTCGAAACAAGAATATCCGGCTGGTTTTCCTTCAGAAGGTCAAGAACCCTGATCAGCCTGCGCCTGCCTACAATCAACCCCAGGTGGAGGTCGGAGATCAGGGCGACTTTCAGCGGCATGGAGCCGGACTTCAGGAGGGGGGTTATCAGCGTTACCCTCCTCACTTTGATTGCCGAGGCCTCGATGGTGCCCCACACGCAGGCTCCAGCGATGATAAGGGCGATGACGATGAATCCGGGCCTCGCGGGAATAACAAGGCGTGCCGCAGAGGGTAGAACATGGGAGCCTATCCGCACCAGAAGATTGAAAATATCCTCGATGAGACCCAGTGACAGGAACCACAGGACCACCGCCATCCAGCAATAGACGATATAAGACAGGATGGTGGCTGGAAGGATCATGCCGGCACGATCCATGAGGCGTATCAGGATGGGACCAAGGACCATCAGGATTAAACACGAGATGAGGACGAAGAGCCTGAAGCCGTGCAGGGAAAAGGCCCGCTGGGCCTTCCAGAAAAGGTAGGCGTTCATGCCGCCGTAGATGGAAAGGTACACAAGGATGAAAGTCAGCATCGTTCCTGTTTATCATATTTCACTGAGGCCTGGTAACAGTTCAAATAAAAAGCTTGACGTTTTATGAAATATTAGTAATAAGTATCATTACTAATTCTTTGTCGGATATCTTGCCCTCAGGGGGATTGTTGAAACATGGAAAATCACTTTCCAAGGATGACCAGACAGCGCAGGGCGATATTGGAAACCCTGACCGGGATGGACAGCCATCCCACAGCGGACGACCTCTATTCGGTGATTCGTGAGAAAATGCCGCGAATCAGCTTGGGTACGGTCTACCGTAACCTGGATGTCCTGTCATGTGCGGGCATTGTTCGAAGGATTGACGCCGATGGCGCTCAGAGGCGCTTTGACGGCAACATGACTCCCCATTACCATGCGCGATGTGTCGGCTGCGGAAAGGTCATGGACGTCCATGTCAAAACCTCGGTCGATCTGAAGGAGGTAGCGAGGGCGCTGGGTAATTTTCGACTTCTCGGACACCGGTTGGAATTCGTCGGCCTCTGCCCCGATTGTACCGGAAATACGAAAACTGTAGACGGTGAAACGTTCCCGGGGACCCAGGACGGCAGGAAGCATCCGTCGAGGTGATGTGCTCATGAAAAAGAGGCTTGACGCTCTGTATGGACGCCTGAATCGCAGGGAGTACGTCTACCCCGATCCCCTTGCGACCATTTACAGGTTTGAGGATATCGCCGACAGGGAGATAGCCGCCCTGGTCGCATCCTCTCTGGCCTACGGAAGGGTCCAGCAGATAATCAGAAGCCTCGAAACGGTTTTTGGCGTCATTTCCTCACCGGCCGCCTACGTCCTTGGGTCTACCAGGGAGGCCATTACGCATGATTTCGCCGGTTTCAAGCACAGGTGGACTACCGGGCGGGAGATGGCATCCCTGCTTTGGGGGCTTGGCGAGATTATTCGTCAATACGGGTCTCTGGAGTCCTGTTTCATGGATGGTGTGAAGCCAGAGGATACCGACCTGACAGGGGCGCTGACCGCCTTCGTGGGTAAAGTTCGCTATAATATGGACTGTGAGGACGGCAGGCTGCTGCCCTGTCCATCGAGGGGAAGCGCATGTAAGAGATTACACCTTTTTCTTCGCTGGATGGTCAGGGAGGATGACGTGGATCCGGGGGGATGGAGGAATATCCCGAGGACCATGCTGATGGTCCCTTTGGATGTGCACATGCACCGGATCTGCCGGGGGCTCGGCATGACGAAGAGAAATCAGGCTGACCTCAGGACCACTGTGGAGGTCACGTCGGCCTTCAGGAAGATTTCGCCGGACGACCCTGTACGGTATGACTTTTCACTTACAAGGCTCGGAATCAGGGATGACATGAGTTTTGAAGATTTTTTTCTTTGGGATGAGGCAAACCATTAGGAACCGGTTGAATCGTCCGTATACGGGACCCGCATGTCGGGTTTTTCAGAACGCACAAAAGGAGGAAAAAAGAGAATGAAAATCAAGGGGACACGTACAGAGAAGAATATACTGACCGCCTTCGCGGGCGAATCTCAGGCAAGAAACCGCTACACTTACTTTGCGGCCAAGGCAAAGAAAGAAGGGTTCGTGCAGATTTCAACGATTTTCGAGGAAACGGCAGACCAGGAAAAGGAACATGCCAAAAGGTTGTTTAAGCTCCTCGAGGGTGGTGAGGTCGAGGTTCAGGCTTCCTTCCCTGCGGGGGTAGTCGGATCCACCGCGGAGAATCTTGGGGCATCAGCGGGGGGAGAGAATCACGAGTGGACGGAAATGTACCCCGGTTTCGCAGTGGTGGCCAGGGAAGAGGGTTTTAATGACATCGCGGCCATTTTCGAGGCAATTGCCGTGGCCGAGAAACAACATGAAAAGCGGTACCTGGGCCTTAAGGCCAATATCGAGGCAGGCAAAGTGTTTAAGAAGGACGAGGAGGTTGTGTGGCGCTGCCGGAACTGCGGCTACCTGCATACGGGCAAGGAAGCCCCGAGTGAATGCCCGGCATGCGCTCACTCCAGGGCGCATTTCGAGCTTCTCGCAGAGAACTGGTAAAATAGAACGTTTATCGTTGCTCGGAAAGGAGATAAAAATGGCTGACAGGCTACAGATCTACAAATGTGATCTTTGCGGCAATATCGTTGAGGTGCTCGACGGAGGTATGGGCGAGCTCGTCTGCTGCGGCAAGCCAATGATTCTCATGGAGGAGAACACCGTGGATGCCGCCAAAGAGAAGCACGTTCCGGTTATCCAGCAGACCGATCACGGGATCAAGGTTTCCGTTGGAAGTGTGCCTCATCCCATGCAGGATGAGCACTTCATCGAGTGGATCGAGGTCGTCGCCGACGGGAAAGCGTACCGGGAGTTCCTGAAGCCCGGCGACGCACCGGAGGCTACCTTCTGCATCGACTCAAAGACCCTCACCGCTCGGGAGTACTGCAACGTTCACGGGCACTGGAAGTCCTGAGGTCGTTCATGTCCTTCTCCCTTCCACTGCCTGGATGGGGAGGAGGACACATCTTTTGATCCGTATCAAATAAGGGCGTTTATTGGGATACTCCAGGCTGTTTCCACTGTTTTTCTCCCTCCCCTTTGTTACATTTAGACGGAAGCGTTCAAAAATAGACCAGGAGGTTGAAATGGCCGTAAGAACTGTAGTTCAGATTGATGAGGAGAAGTGTGACGGGTGCGGGTTATGTGTCCCCGGATGCGCTGAGGGCGCCCTGCAGATCGTAGATGGAAAGGCCAGGCTTGTCAGCGACGTCTACTGCGATGGCCTGGGGGCCTGTCTGGGGGAATGCCCCCAGGATGCCATTACTCTTGTGGACAGGGATGCCGCCCGGTTCGATGAAGATGCGGTTGAAAAACGCCTGCAAAGCCTCTCCGGGCTCGAAGGTACCCAGGGCCGACCGCACAAAAAAGAAGTTTTGTCTGAGGCACCCGAACCATCCTTCGGCGGATGTCCGGGATCCCTGCCGCAGACTTTCAACGAAGGCCCGGCCGCCATGCCCGGACCGGCTGTCGGTAATTCCGGCTCCCTCGAATCACAATTGGGTAGTTGGCCGGTTCAGATCATGCTCGCTCCTCCCAATGCGCCCTTCTTCGATCATGCCCGGCTGCTCATAGCTGCTGACTGCGTCCCTTTCGCCTACGGTGATTTCCACGGGCGGTTTCTGAAAGGAAGAACCCTGTTGGTAGGGTGCCCCAAGCTGGACAATTCAGAGGCTTGCCTTGAAAAGCTGACCGAGATCTTCAGGCAGAATGACCTCCGTTCCATCGAGGTTGTGTATATGGAGGTCCCCTGCTGTTCAGGTCTTGTCCAGTTGGTCAAACAGGCCCTTGAGGCGAGTGGAAAGGATATCCCCACTACGCTTCACCGGGTTGGCATCAAGGGTGATTTTGTGGAGGAGAACGCTTTGGGAGGCGCTGCCGCCTCGCCTGGTCGGGCTCTTACCCTTTAACTTAATAACTCTTTCTGGTAACATCTCAAGCTGTTGGCCGTGTTTCATCCCGAACAGTTTTGCAAGCCATTTATGGCAAGGGGGGCTCCAATGGATCAGAAAAAAGCATACGGCCCGCATGAGGCCGTAACTTTGGGTCTCGAGCTTGAAATTGCAGGGTATAACTTCTACACAAGGGTGGCCCAGGCGGCTACGGACTACCGGATCAGGGACCTTTTTCAGCATCTGGCAAATTCTGAAAAGGAACATCGCAGGGTAATCAAGGAGGAGATCGAACCGATCTTCGCCCCTGAGTGGTATCGTGAGGAAGACCAGGAGATGATGGCCCAATACCTCCGAAAGATTGAGAAACAGCCCGTGTTTCCAAACCCAGAAAAGGCGGAGGCCATCGTTCGTGGCGCGGACAGCGCCATCAAGGCTATCGACATCGGCATCCTTGCCGAGAAACAGGCTGTTGAATATTTTTTATTCCTTCGGGACGCCACCCGGGACGGGACGGGGAAGCAGGCGTTTGATCGTTTGCGGCTGGAGGAAGTAAAACATCTGAAGCTTCTTAACGACCTGAAGAAGGATCTCCTGGCATAAACATCCCTTACGGCGAGAGGAGACTATGAAAATGTCCGAGAAGAGAGAATCACATGTAAAAGCCCTTCAGATCGCGCTTGAAACCGAGAAGAAAGGGTGCAGGTTTTATCGGATTGCGGCAGCGAGCAGCAAAGACCCTGCAGGAAAGAAGGTGTTCGAGCAGCTGGCCAAGGACGAGATGGAGCACATGGCAATTTTTGCCGCTCTTTTCAAATCCATCACCAATAACGAACCCTGGATGACGTACGATCAGGCTGTTGCCAGGTTTGGTAAGATAGACCAGGAGAAGCTTATTTTTCCGAACGGCCATGTGGACGCCCAGGATGACTTTGATGACATGAAGGCTCTCCAGGAAGCGCTCGGGTTTGAGAAAAAAGCTGTGGAATTTTATATTGAACAGGCCGCCGGGGCCGAAGAGGATGTGGCAAGGTCCTTCTACCAGAGCATCCAGGCCATTGAGGAGGGCCACGTGAAGATCATCCAGGCCGAGCTGGATTCTCTCCAGGGGACCGGTTTCTGGCTGGGCTACCAGGAGATATCCCTGGAACACTGAAAACTGACATAATTGCACCAATGGGCAGCTCGAAACGGTTGCCCTTTTTTTTTGCCAAAAAGTGGTTACTATTGTTAGAACCCACGACCTGGAGGTATGTTTTGTTTCTGCGCCTGTTTCTTCTGTTCACCCTGGTCCCTGCCATGGAGCTTTACCTCATCATCAAGGTGGGGTCGGTTATCGGCGCCCTCAATACCATATTCATCATCATTCTCACCGGAGTCCTGGGCGCCTACTATGCGCGCAGTCAGGGCTTTCGGGTGATCTCCAACATTCAGTGGAAGATGCAGCAGGGGACCCTCCCCGGGGATGATCTCATCAACGGGGCAATGCTTCTGCTGGGCGGCGCCCTTCTCATTACCCCGGGCTTTATCACCGACTTCACCGGCTTTGCCCTCATCTTTCCCCCCACACGGGAGATCGTCAAACGATCGGTCAGGTCCTATCTCCAGAGGAAGATCGACCGCGGGGAGATCCGTTTCAACATCCACTGATCCACAATAAAATATGCGTTGACTCAACCACCAATCCTGTCGGACAATCCACCGTCATGGCAGACCTTCTTTACACCCTCGACCAGAAACCCCCCTTCGCCAGAAATATTCTTTACGGGGTCCAGTGGCTCCTGATCGTCCTGCCCCTTGTCACCGTGACTTCCAACCTCATGGCGGGTTTTCTTCACATGGACCCCATTCAATCCACAGCGCTCTTTCAGCGTTTTCTCCTGGTTGTTGGGGTGGTCACGGCGGGTCAGTGCCTGTTTGGCCACCGCTATCCTCTGGTAGACGGACCGTCGGCCGCGCTGCTTCTGTCGGTGGCTGTCATTTCGGACCAGGGCCTGGCTGTAATATCCGGCGGGATGATCGCTGGAGGTGCAGCGCTTCTCCTCCTCGGCGGACTGGGCCTGGTGAGCAGGCTTGAGCGGCTTTTTACCGACAGGGTGGTGGGAGTGGTCCTGATACTTATTTCCACGACACTGCTGCCGGTCCTGTATCCCATGCTTATCGGGACGAGCGAAACTGCTCCACACGGCGACCCCTTCATACTGATGATATCAACCTTGATAATGTTGGCTATCATTGTGCTGTCACACTGGACAAAAGGTTTTACACGGAACCTTTCCATATTCATCGGAATTGCCCTGGGATTTGCGGCCATGTTCGCCCTGGGGCGCGTGGATCTTTCAGGGGTGTACAGGGTGCACTGGATCGCTGTTCCACACCCCCTTCTGGGACCTGCCCCCAGATTCACCTTCTCAGGGACCATATCTTTCCTGTTGGCCTACGTTGCCGTCCTTATCAACGGGCTTGGAAGCTACATGTCGGTGGCCGAGGTCGTGGGGAAGGAAGGCCTTGGAGCCAGGGTGGAACGGGGCATCAGCTATACGGGCGCCGGGGGGTTACTGGCGGCGGCCTTCGGCGTTGTCGGAACGGTTAGCTATTCCCTGAGCCCCGGTGTGATCCTTGTAACCAGGGTCGGATCCAGGTTCCCGGTTTTCCTGTGCGGGCTTATGCTTATCGCCATGGCTTTTTTTCAGAAGGTGGGAGCGGTATTTTCTGCCATTCCGGGCGCGGTCATCGCGGCGGCGCTTTTTGTGACCCTCGCGGCGCAGATGGGCATCGGAATCTCGATTGTTGCCGGTAGAAATGGGCTTATGAATGTCAGGGATTACACGGTAGTTGGCCTTCCACTCCTTCTGGGGACGGTCGCTTCGATGCTGCCTAAATCCTTCATGGCCCTGTTTCCGCCGACTGCCAGGGCGCTGCTTGGGAACGGGCTCATCGTGGGGATAGTGCTGGTGCTTTTGCTGGAGCATGTCGTTCTCAGGAAGGTACCTCCCGAGTAATGCGTGCTATGGTGCTTGAAAAAACGGGGCCTGCGTCCAAAGTGTCCCTCCATGGATCGGACGTTCCGGAACCCGCCCCCGGCCCTGGCGAGATACTGGTCAAGGTATGTGCCTGCGGGGTCTGCCGGACCGACCTTCACACGGTGGAGGGGGATCTCCCGCTTCCACACCTGCCGCTGACTCCGGGCCACCAGGTAGTGGGAACGGTCAAGTCGCTGGGTGAGGGTGTTGAGCGGTTCCTGGAGGGTGATCGCGTGGGCGTGGCCTGGCTCAACGAGACCTGCGGGCGCTGCAGGTTCTGCCTTTCGGGCATGGAAAATCTGTGTGAGTCGGCGAGGTTTACCGGCTACCATCGGGATGGAGGGTATGCCGAAGCTCTCATCGTTCCGGCGGATTTCGCCTACTCCATACCGGAGGGGTTCCCCGATGTTCAGGCCGCTCCCCTGCTGTGCGCTGGGATCATCGGTTATCGTGCCCTGAAGATAAGCGGCATTGAGCCCGGCGGCCGCCTTGGCCTCTTCGGATTTGGAGCATCCGCACATGTGGCTATTCAGATCGCAGAATATTGGGGTTGTGATGTCTATGCCTTTTCCCGCGGTGAGGCACACCGCCGGCTGGCGGAGGAACTGGGTGCGAAATGGACCGGAAAAACAGAGGAGACACCTCCAGTGAAGTTTGACGCCGCCGTGGTCTTCGCCCCGGCAGGGGAGGTCGTGCTAAGGGCGCTCGAAGCGCTGGACCGCGGCGGTACGGCTGCCCTCGCCGGCATTCACATGTCTTCCATCCCCGCCATGGACTATGAGAGGCACCTTTTTTACGAGAAGACCCTCAGGAGCGTAACGGCCGCGACCCGGAAAGATGGGCAGGAACTCATGGATCTGGCCCCCGAAATCCCCATTCGCACGGAAGTTGCGACCTTTCCGCTCTCTGCCGCCAACACTGCCCTCATGGACCTTAAGGGAGGCCGCATCAACGGCGCCGGCGTCCTGGTGGTATAGAGCAGGTTTCTACTGCACCATCGTGGCGCCGCCGTCCACTCCCAGATATGCCCCTGTGATGTGCCCCGAGTGATCGGAGGCGAAGAAAAGAACCGCCCCGGCGATGTCGGCAGGCATCCCGATGCGGCGCAGCGGCATGTGGGCAGCGGCGCCTGCCTTGGCCTCCTGGGGTAACCAGGATGTGGCATCGGTTTCAGTCAAACCGGGGGATACCGTGTTGACGGTAATGCCCATTGGGCCAAATTCGTGGGCCAGCGCACGGGTAAAGGCGTTTAACCCCGATTTGGCGGTGGAATGGGCTACGAAGCCATCACCTGGAGCAACCGAAAGCCCGCTGCTGATATTGATGATGCGTCCATATCCACGTTTGATCATCCCGGGAAGGACGGTCTGACAGCAGTTGAAGGATGCCCCGATCTCACCGGTCAGTTTGCTCTGGATCTCCTCCCACGCATATTCAAGGAACGGTTTTACGGGAAAGGATATGTTGGCATTATTCACCAGGATGTCTATTGGGCCGAGGGTCTTTTCCACTTCAGTGATCATGGCTTCGACCTGCTGTCGGTCCCTGGCGTCGGCCTGTACGAGATGAGCTTTACCGCCGGCTGTTTTTATCCGGTCCATTACCTCCTGACCGGCCGCCTGGTTTGCGACATAGTTGATCCCGACGGCGGCACCGTTTCGCGCCAGAAGCACCGCGCAAGCGGCCCCGATTCCACGGCTTGAACCTGTCACGATAGCGGTCTTTCCTGTTAACATGAGATTTTCTCCTTTCATAGAAAACAGATTATTGACAACCATGCGATATCATAATGATATTATTTCCTGAGCAGGAACGAAAGGCGCGAGCTTACGAGAAGGAGCACGGCCATCACGGTGAAGCTCGGTCCGTAGGTGCCGAACGAGTCCTTCATCGCCCCGAGGACGGGAATGGCTGTGAAAAGGCCGATATTGAAAATAGTGCTGAGCAGGCCGAACCCGACCCCCATCTTTTCTTTCGGGAGAACCTCGCCGGCAATGGTGAATATGGATGGAGGGATGAACGCCACTCCCACCCCGAGGGCAATGGTTTCGAGGAGGGCCAGATGGGGGTAGTAGGCGATGCAAAATACAGCAATTGCGCAGGCCACCCCCCCCAGGATAATCGGGCCTGTTCTCCAGCCGTAACGGTCGAGCGCCATCCCGGCGACGGGGGCCAGTGGGATAGAGAGCATCATGGGGATGCTCGCGAGAAAGGCCGAGTAGTTCGGGCCGAACCCTGAGAGGGTAAAGAAATCGATGCCGTAGGTGAAGAAGGACATCAGCGCCATGTTGAACAGTGCCCACACCGCGGCGGTGATCCATATCCCCCTCCCGAGGTTTTTCAACCCTCCCCTGACCGTGGGAGCGGGCCCGGCGTTCGGGTCCAACGGCTGATCGGTGAAGATGAGGAAAAACCCGGCGAGCGCGAGCAGGTCGAAAACAGCCGTCCAGGTGATAGCTGCCAGGACCCCGAAGGACTGTGTGATGGGAACCATCAGGTTGAAGGCCATAATGGTGCCCAGAGGGACCGCGGTGTTGAAGAGTCCCATGGCCAGTCCGATCTCCCGGCCGACGAATCTTTGGGAAATGACCTGGGGAACGACGACCATGAGTGAACCGGCTCCGACTCCCGAGAGAAGCCTTCCGAGGAAAAGGAAAGGCAAACCGCCTATGACCATTACCAGCGTCCCAGCCGCCAACAGGGAGAGCGATACGAGCCCGACCTTCCGGGGCCCGAGATGGTCGGCCAGATAACCGCCGGGCAGGGACAGGAAAATACCTGGAAGCGTAAAAAAGGCCATAAGGAGGCCGGCCTGTCCCCTGGTCATCCCGAATTGCGCGACGAAGGCCGGCAGGAGCGGCGGGATGAGCTGCAGGGTCATTGCGAAGGCGAGGGTGGAAAGGTGGACTATCGCAAGGATCCACCACCTGGACACCCCGCCGGGTTTTTTCATTATCGATGCGGCCATGCGGTCAGTCTAAAGGGTGAGAGGTTAAAAAGGAAGTGTGGAGGTGTAAGTCCAGGCCCAACGTCCAATGTCCAAGGTCCAACGGTGTCATTGCGAGCATAAAACAGGTCATATCCGCAATCTTCTTCCCTTCCCGATGGTCCGCATCCTAACTCTTCCTCTCCCCCTTGGCGCGGCGAAGCTTTATGCGAAGACGGGTGGGGGGAGAGGATTGAGGTGAGGGGGAAAGTGTCTGTTAGGTAAGATCAGGAAGCCAGACTGACGTGCAGTTTTTTACCGAGCACGCTTGCGGCTTTGCCTAGAGTTTTCAAAGTTACTCCCGTATTCTCGGAATCAAGCAGTCGATCGAGCACGGCTCGACTGGTACGCATCCTGGCAGCCATGGCGGTTTTGGAAATGCACTCCGCCTCCATCAGTTCAGCAATCTGGTGGGCGATAATTCTCTTTACCGCGATTATTTCGATCTCGTGCAGAGTGCCTTCTTCCTCCAGAAAGTCATCAAAAGCACTTCCGATATGGGGATTAGTTCTTTTTGTGCTCATTTTCCACCCCGCAATGTGGTCATTCGTTTTTTGGCAAGTCTGATTTCTTCTTTTGGTGTTTTTGCCTGCTTTTTGATGAATCTGTGAAGGAGCACAATATGATCGTCCAACATGCAGAAAATGACCCGCGCAATCCGGCCCGGAAGCCCGGTTCGAACCTCCCAGAGCCCAACTCCGAGACTTCGAACCAGGGGCATTCCGAGAGGCCAGCCCCATTGAACAGTCTTTATGTCCCGGCCGATAAGTCTTCTTTCAAGAGGAGTCAGACTCTTGAGCCAGGATCGAACCGGCTCCGATCCGCTTTCCTGCCTGAAAAAGTTCACCTTCAACGGCACCATTATGTCCTCTCAATTGTATCAAAAAAGATACCTGTGTCAATAGGTTGCTAGTGGTGATGTGAAATGCAAGGGAAAGGCCAACAGGTGTGGTTTCTGAACTGCTTCGGACAGGAGGCTACGACGGGCAAGCTGGGATCTGGTGTCCCGTCTTCGCTTGCAGCTTCCGTCTTCGCTTGCAGCTTCGCCGTGACAAGTCGCCGTGACAAGTCGCCGTGACAAGTCGGTGGACAAGCAAGTTTCGGGTTAAGTTTTTGGAGGGTCTGGAGTCTTAAATCTGGAACTTTTCCTCCCTCCCCTCCTGAACTCCCACAGCTTGAAAACGGCCTCTCGATGTGTTATACATAATCATCAGCGCCGATTTGAGCTTCAGCTTGCGGGCGCTATACAAATTCAGCTAAAGCGGGGATTTTTTATGGGAACATGCCCGCCACGGCTGAAAGCTGGGACGGGTTTTTCGGTTTTTACGGATAGTGCTTTACGCGCCGATTTAAGGGCAACTTGCGGGCGCGAAACAAATGCAGCTAAAGCGCCGCGGGAAACATCGCGTTCACAGCGAACCCGCCGCGCGGGCTGCGGCGGGTTTTCATTTCAGGCCCGGTCCCGC
>BDTG01000017.1 GCA_002897695.1 bacterium BMS3Abin14 | reverse complement strand
CGGAGACAATGTCTCGGTGGATGTGGAGTTGATCACCCCCATAGCCATGGAAAAGGAGCTTCGCTTTGCCATACGCGAGGGCGGCCGCACCGTGGGCGCCGGAGTGGTCAGCGAAATTATTGAATAAATCCGCAGCAACTACTTTTAAGGATAAAGGTTCACTGATATGCGTGTGATCGTAACGCTTGAGTGCACGGAGTGCAAGAATCGCAACTATACCACGACCAAGAATAAACAAAATACTACCGGGCGGGTGGAACTTAAGAAGTACTGCCGTTTCTGTCAGGGGCACAGGGTCCATAAGGAGACAAAGTAACCCGTCAGTATTGTGAGCAACGGGATAGGCCAGTAGCTCTAACGGTTAGAGCACCGGTCTCCAAAACCGGGTGTTGTGGGTTCGAATCCCTCCTGGCCTGCCAACTTCCCTCTCCGCGACGGAGGGTGTCGTTGCGTTTTTAGAAAACGAGGTTAATTCCCATGTGGAAGAAGGTTAAGACGTTTCTCGGTGAGGTTAAAGTCGAGCTTAAAAAGGTTACCTGGCCATCGAGACAGGACACCGTGTCGTCCACAGGCGTTGTTCTGGTCGTTGTCCTGATTTCCGCATTTTACCTTGGTTTTGTCGATATTCTGCTTAGCCATTTGATAAGATATCTTCTCGGGTAGGAAATCAGGAGACACCAGTGGAAAAATCCCGAATGGGCTGGTATGTCGTTCATACTCACACCGGCTATGAAAACCAGGTGAAGGAGGCCCTTGTCCAGAAGTTTCACGAGCACGAAATGGATGGTTCGCTCGGCCACATCATGATCCCCTCCGAGGAGGTCGTTGAGCTAAAGAAGGGGAAGAAAAAAATCTCTACCCGCAAGTTCTTTCCCGGCTACATAATCGTGGAGATGGAGCTTACCGATGAGACATGGCATCTTGTCAACAGCCTTCCCAAGGTCACCGGTTTTGTGGGAGGTTCCAATCCGGCCCCCCTTTCAGATGACGAGGTTGCCAAGATTAAGAAACAGGTTGAGGAGGGAGCTGAGCGGCCCACTCCCAAAGTAATCTTCTCAGCCGGTGAAAGTGTGAGGGTTGTGGACGGCCCGTTCACCAATTTCAACGGCATTGTCAAGGAAGTAAACGAAGAGAAGGGAAAACTCAAGGTACTCGTTACCATCTTCGGCAGGGCTACCTCTGTTGAGCTGGAGTTTCTCCAGGTAGAAAAAAACTGACACCTGTCAGGAAGGAAACGGCAAATGGCAAAGAAAATCATCGGGTTCATCAAACTTCAGATACCGGCCGGGCAGGCAAACCCGTCGCCTCCTGTCGGTCCCGCACTGGGTCAGCATGGGGTTAATATCATGGAGTTCTGCAAGGCGTTTAATTCCAGGACCCAGGATCAGGGAGGCATGATCATTCCCGTGGTGATAACTGTTTACGCTGATCGGTCTTTCAGCTTTATTACCAAAACACCACCTGCGGCCGTTCTTCTCAGGAAGGCGGCAGGCCTTGAGAAGGGCTCCGGGGAACCGAATCGGGTAAAAGTGGGAAAAGTTACAAAGACCCAGGTCGAGGAGATCGCCAGAACCAAGCTTGAGGACCTGAATGCCTACGACATAGAAAGCGCCGCCAGGATGGTCGAGGGCACCGCCAGAAGCATGGGGATCGTGGTTGAGGACTAGGAACCGGGCGCCCGAATCGAGGATTTGTTGCTGGGAAAGTGAAGATGACACTTTTCGCTTCCCCTGGAGTAAAAAGCCATTCATGGACTTTTTACGGCACTGTTAGGAGATGATTGAGTGATGAAAGCTGGAAAGAGATACCTGCAGGCTGCCGAAAAGATCGACAGGAACCAGACAGTGGATTTTGAGACCGCCGTTTCCCTGGTTAAGGAGAATGCCGCCGCCGGTTTTGATGAGACCATAGAATGTGCTGTCCGGCTTGGGGTGGACCCCCGGCGCAGTGACCAGATGGTACGGGGAGCGACAGTGCTTCCCCAGGGGTTGGGAAGGACAGAGCGGGTCGTTGTTTTTGCCAAGGGCGAGAAGGAGAAAGACGCCAGAGACGCCGGCGCCGATTACGTCGGTTCTGACGATCTTGCCGAAAAAATACAGGGCGGCTGGCTTGAATTCGACCGGGTTGTCGCCACGCCCGACCTTATGGGGATCGTGGGAAAGCTGGGGAGGGTCCTGGGGCCCAGGGGGCTTATGCCTAATCCGAAGCTTGGGACGGTGACATTTGACCTTGTCAAGGCCATCGAGGAGATCAAGGCCGGAAAGACCGAGTTCAGGACCGAGAAAAACGGAATCGTCCATTCTCCAATCGGCAAGGCCAGCTTTACCGCCGAGCAGCTCATAGAGAATCTTGAAGCTTTTCTGGGAACATTGTTGAAACTCAAACCGGCCGCCAGTAAAGGCCGATATTTTAAGAGTATTACCCTGACATCCACGATGGGACCGGGGGTCAAGATCGATCCTGTCTGGGCTGTTAACGCCCTTCGTTAGGGGCATAATCCAGTATTGCCACACCGGATGTTCAATGACAGCAGGGTCAGCTTCGCCTATGAGATGACAAGCTCAGGGCAGGCCGATTAAACGCCCCGCGGGCGCCCAGCCGAGGCACGGTGCGGATTCAAGGCATCCCATGAAGATTACCTGGATAGCCGCGGTCCACTTCAAGTCTCATAATGTCTTTGCCGGACCGGCGTGGAAAACTCACGTCAACTGACCATGAGAAGAAAGGAGGGTTGAAGTTGGGCCGCACCGATCGAGACAAACAAGTTGAGGAACTGCACAGCCTTTTCAGCGAGATGAGAATGGCCGTCCTCGCGGATTACCGCGGTTTGACGGTTGCCGATTTGTCTGAATTGCGCATTCGGCTTCGTGAAGTTCAGGGCAGGTTCCGTGTCGTGAAAAACACCCTGTCCATTCGCGCCGCCGACGGTACCCCTTTGGAATCCGTCAAAGAACATTTCGTGGGCCCGGTGGGCATACTTTTCACAGAGGGTGACCCGGTGGGGCCTGCCAAGGCGCTCGTTCACTTCATGAAGACCAACGAAAACCTCGAAATCAAGGCAGGGATTCTCGCCGGAAAGGTCCTTGGCCTGAGCGAGATCCGCACGCTGGCTGATCTCCCGGACAGAGACACACTGTTGGCCACAACGCTGGCAACCTTTCAGGCGCCTGCCGAGGGCTTTGTCCGGCTCCTTTCGGAGATTCCCGGCAGCTTTGTCAGAGTGCTGGATGCCATTCGAACGCTGAAGGACGCTGCGTGATCGTGATGCCCGGGATAGGGCTTAAATAATTGATTTAAAATTACAATAGATATTTGGGAGGAAAGTTAAAATGGCTGATGTTACGAAGAATGACGTAGTCAAATTTATTGAGAATATGACCGTTCTGGAGATGGCGGAATTTGTCAAGGAACTGGAGGAAAAGTTTGGAGTGAGTGCAGCCGTTCCGGTCGCTGTTGCCGCTGCGGCCCCGGGCGCTGTTGCCGAGGCAGAGGAGAAGACAGAATTTGACGTTATCCTCTCCGAGATCGGAGGCGAGAAGATCAAGGTTATCAAGGTGGTCCGGGCGCTCACCGGGCTTGGGCTCAAGGAGGCCAAGGATGTGGTTGACGGCGCTCCCGGCCCCGTCAAGGAAGGTGTCTCCAGGGATGAGGCTGAGGATGCAAAAAAGCAGCTCGAGGAAGTTGGGGCCAAGGTGGATGTAAAGTAGGCTCCACCCATGATAATTTATGGGGGAGCGCACGCTTAGGTGGCGCTTCCCCATAAATCCCTTATTTTACACGCCTTTTACGATGGGGTGAAGTGATGGCAAAAGCCGCGCAGACCAGGTTTTCCCTGAGAAGAGACTATTCACGACTGCCCTCGATCATAAGCATGCCCAACCTGATCGAGGTTCAGAAGGAATCCTACGAGAAGTTCCTCCAGATGGATATACCGCCGGACCAACGGGAAGAGGTTGGGCTTCAGGCCGTATTCAAGGGGATATTCCCCATAGAGGATTACTCCAGGACGACTCTCCTTGATTTCGTCGAGTACGACATCAGGGAACCGAAATTTGACGTCCAGGAATGCCAGGACAGGGGGATGACCTTTGCCGCTCCCCTGAACGTGACGATCAGGCTCATCCATCTTGACGTGGACGAGGAGACCAAGACCAAGAAGGTCCGGGAGGTCAAAGAGCAGGAGGTCTATCTTGGAGAGATCCCCCTTATGACCCAGAACGGCACTTTCATCATCAACGGGACCGAGCGGGTTATTGTCAGCCAGCTGCACAGGTCGCCCGGGGTGTTCTACGAACTGGATAAAGCCAAAAGCACGTTTGGCGGAAGGCCGCTGTATTCCGCCAGGGTTATTCCTTACAGGGGATCATGGCTGGATTTCGAGTACGATGCAAAGGGGCTTGTTAATGTCCGTATCGACCGGCGGCGCAAGATTCCGGCCACTATTCTTCTGAAGGCGTTGGGATTCCTTCCGGAGGAGATCCTCCGTCAGTTCTATCTTGTCGACCGGATTCTACTGAAGGGTGGTAAAGCGTTCAAGATCTACCAGAAAGAAACCCTGGAATTCCAGAAGGCCTCCAGGGAGATTGTGGATCCTGCCACCGGAGAGACCCTCGTGAGGGAGGGCCGAAAAGTTTTCGCCTCCACCATCAAAAAGATTGAGGCGGCGGGCGTCGTTGAATATGCAGTCGATCCTGATGAGGATGTGGTAGGAAAATATCTTGCATCCCCCGTGGTGGATACGGCTACCGGAGAGATTATCGGTGATTGCAACGAGGAGATCACCCAGGAGGTTTATGATCGGATAATCGAGGCCGGTGTTGAGGAAATTGAGACGATATTCATCGACAACCTCAGGTATGAAAACTCCGTCAGGGCAACCTTGGCTTCGGACAAGGTCTCCGACAGCAACGAAGCGCTTCTGGAGATCTACCGGAAACTCAGGCCTGGCGACCCACCCACCCTTGAGACGGCAAAAACCCACTTTGACCGCCTTTTCTTCTCCGATGAGCGTTATGATCTCTCCAGGGTGGGGAGGTTGAAGCTTAACAAGAAACTCGGACTGGATACTCCTCTGGGGATGAGGACCCTGATGAGCGAGGACATCGTCGCCATTATGCAGTACCTCATCAAGCTGAGGAGCGGCGTCAAGGATGTCCGCATGGATGACATCGACCACTTGGGGAATCGCCGGGTCAGGAGTGTTGGGGAACTGTTGGAAAACCAGTTCAGGATAGGCCTGGTTCGCATGGAGAGGGCAATCAAGGAGCGGATGAGTATCCAGGAGATGGAAACCGTCATGCCCCATGACCTTATCAATGCAAAACCCGTCTCCGCCGTGGTCAAGGAGTTTTTCGGCAGCAGCCAGCTCTCCCAGTTTATGGATCAGACCAACCCACTGTCGGAGATAACCCATAAGAGACGGCTCTCGGCGCTTGGGCCCGGGGGGTTGACGAGGGAACGAGCCGGGTTTGAGGTCCGTGACGTTCACCCCACCCACTACGGCCGCATCTGTCCCATCGAGACGCCGGAAGGGCCAAACATCGGGTTGATATCGAGCCTTAGTACCTTCGCCCAGATCAACGAGTTCGGGTTTATAGAAACACCCTACAGGATCGTCAAGGACGAGATTGTCACAGACGAGATCGTCTATCTTTCGGCCCTGGATGAGGATAAATACGTGATCGCCCAGGCGAATGCGGTCCTGGATGATGATGGGCGATTTACCGGCGAGCTGGTGTCCGCACGCAAGAGCGGTGAGCCGACCATGATCGGCCGAAACGAGATCAATCTGATGGACGTGTCGCCCAAACAGCTTGTTTCAGTAGCCGCCTCTCTCATCCCGTTTCTTGAGAACGACGATGCTAACCGGGCACTGATGGGATCCAATATGCAGAGGCAGGCCGTGCCGCTCCTGAGGACCAGCGCACCGCTCATCGGAACCGGGATGGAGTCCGTTGCCGCCAGGGATTCCGGGGCCGTTGTGGTGGCGAAGAGGGGCGGAAAGGTCGAGAGTGTCGAGGCGAATCGCATAGTTATTCAGGTGGATGAGTCCGAGGAGGAGAGGGATGGCCTCGAAGGCTCATCCAATGTGGATATTTACCACCTGACCAAGTTCAAGAGGTCCAATCAGAACACCTGTATTAATCAGGTTCCCATCGTTGATCCAGGTCAAAACATCCTGCCGGGAGATGTTATTGCGGACGGTCCCGGAACGGACGGCGGTGATCTTGCCCTGGGACAGAATATTCTGGTCGCGTTCATGCCATGGGGTGGTTACAATTTTGAGGACTCTATCCTTGTGAGTGAAAAACTCGTCCAGGAGGATGTATTCACATCCATCCACATCGAGGAATTCGAGGTGATGGCCCGGGACACCAAACTGGGAAAAGAGGAGATAACCCGGGATATTCCCAACGTTGGAGAGGAAGCCCTCAAGGACCTTGACGAGGCCGGTATCGTACGGATCGGCGCCGAGGTTGCCTCGGGTGATATCCTCGTGGGAAAGGTAACACCCAAAGGCGAGACCCAGTTGACACCCGAGGAGAAGCTTCTAAGAGCTATTTTTGGAGAAAAGGCCGGTGATGTCCGCGACACGTCTCTGCGTGTGCCTCCGGGTGTTGAGGGTGTTGTCATCGATGTAAAGGTATTCTCAAGAAGGGGGATGGACAAGGACGCCAGGGCACAGGAAATTGAGGATGATCAGGTAGGCAGGTATATCAAGGATCGCGACGACGAGATCAGGCTTGTTCGAAACAGCATGTACGAGAAGATACGGGCCACTATTGTCAACCGCAAGCTGGCCGCGACGGTGACCGGGCCGGACGGGACCGTTCTTGGAAAGATGGACGGAAAGGCCACGGGAAAGCTCCTTGATGAGTTGCCGAGGGTCAAGTGGTTAGATATCCCATTGTCGGATTCCAAGGCCATGGAGAGGCTCCTTGCACTCCGAAAGAGATCTGAAAACCAGGAGGAGATGATCCGTTCCCTGTTCGATGGGAAGATCGAAAAGCTGCGGAAGGGAGATGAGCTGCCTCCGGGTGTAATCAAGATGGTCAAGGTCTATCTGGCAATCAAACGACACCTTTCTGTCGGAGATAAAATGGCCGGCAGACACGGCAACAAAGGTGTGCTCTCAAAGATTGTTCCCGTGGAAGACATGCCCTATATGGAAGACGGTTCGACGGTGGAAATGGTCCTGAACCCCCTGGGGGTTCCGAGCCGCATGAATGTTGGACAGATACTGGAAACAATGCTGGGATGGGCGGCGAAAGGGGTTGGTGATCAGATCAATAAACTCCTTGATTCCGGCGCTGCCACCGACATCCTTCGCGAGCAGTTAAAATCAATATATACAAGCGAGATTGTCACGGATTCCTCTGAAAGAGCCTTCAATCTCATTGATGGGTTGGACGATGACGAGCTTCGTGACGCCATCCGTGAGATGAAGAAAGGGGTGCTTCTGGCTTCTCCCGTTTTCGACGGGGCCAGTGAGGACGACATCCGCGCCCTCCTCAAGAAAGGAGGGCTTCCCACTAGAGGCCAGGCCAGGCTTTACGACGGCAGGACCGGTCTTCCTTTCCAGCGGAATGTCACGGTGGGCATCATCTATATGCTGAAACTCCATCATCTGGTTGATGACAAAATTCATGCCAGGTCGATCGGCCCGTATTCCCTTGTCACGCAGCAGCCCCTGGGCGGAAAAGCCCAGTTCGGCGGCCAGAGATTCGGTGAGATGGAGGTCTGGGCGCTTGAGGGATATGGGGCCGCCCATACCCTGCAGGAAATGCTCACCGTAAAGTCCGACGATGTTGCGGGCAGGACCAAGATGTACGAGGCCATTGTCAAAGGTACAAACACCATAGACCCCGGTCTTCCCGAGTCGTTCAATGTGCTTGTCAAGGAACTCCAGAGTTTCTGCCTGGATGTGGAGCTGCTGGAGCTTGAGGACGTGGACGTTTAACTGATACGACGCTACCAATTGGTTCCTTCCTTACAGGAGGTTGATGAATGCCTTTAAGCGACTTTTACAGTGAATACTTCGACCGACCGAAGTATCCCACCAATTTTAATTCTATACGGCTGAAGCTTGCGTCTCCCGAGAAGATCCGTGCCTGGTCCTACGGTGAGGTGAAGAAGCCGGAGACTATCAACTACAGGACCTTCAAACCCGAGAGAGATGGTCTTTTCTGTGCCAAGATTTTCGGGCCCACCAAGGACTATGAGTGCAACTGCGGCAAGTACAAGAGGATGAAGCATCGTGGGATCGTCTGCGAAAAATGCGGCGTTGAGGTAATTCAGTCCAAGGTGAGACGGGAGCGGCTTGGCCATATCGAACTGGCCTCCCCTGTCGCGCATATCTGGATGATGAAGGGGATCCCGAGCCGTATAGGCCTTATGCTGGACATGTCCCTGCGCGAGCTTGAAAAAGTCCTTTATTTTGAAGAGTATATAGTACTCGATCCCGGGGGAGAGGAGACGGGCCTGACGGATCGGGAACTGGTTTCAGAGGATCGATACCGTGAGCTGAAGGAGCAGTTCGGAAACACATTCGTCGTTGGGATGGGGGCTGAAGCGGTAAAGGAGCTGCTTTTACGGATTGATCTGGATATTCTGGCTGTGGAACTTCGTGAGGAGATGCTGGAGACCCATTCGGAGGCGAAGCGGAAGAAGATCGTCAAACGCCTTCACACGGTCGAATCATTCAGGAGCTCCGGCAACAAGCCTGTGTGGATGATACTGGATGTCCTGCCCGTGCTTCCCCCGGAGCTAAGGCCCCTTGTCCCGCTGGATGGCGGGAGGTTCGCCACCTCGGACCTCAATGATCTGTACCGGCGTGTAATCAACAGGAATAATCGGCTCAAAAGACTTATGGAACTCAGAGCTCCGGAGATTATCGTCAGAAATGAAAAAAGGATGCTTCAGGAGGCAGTTGACGCTCTGTTCGACAACGGCAGAAGGGGGCGGCCGATTGTCGGCTCCAACAAGAGGCCGTTAAAATCGTTGAGTGACATGCTCAAAGGCAAGCAGGGCCGTTTTCGGCAGAACCTGCTTGGAAAACGTGTTGATTACTCGGGACGGAGCGTTATCGTCGTAGGTCCCGATCTTCGGCTCAACCAGTGCGGAATTCCAAAAAAAATGGCGCTCGAACTGTTCAAGCCGTTCATCTATCATAAGCTTGATGAGTATGGCCACGTAACGACCATAAAAAGCGCCAAGAAGATGGTGGAGAAGGAGCGCCCGGAGGTCTGGGACGTGCTGGATGAGGTTATCAAGGACCATCCCGTCCTGTTGAACCGTGCCCCCACCCTGCACCGGCTCGGAATACAGGCGTTTGAACCTGTTCTCATCGAGGGGAAAGCAATCCAGCTCCACCCACTCGTTTGCGCTGCTTTCAACGCCGACTTCGACGGGGACCAGATGGCTGTCCACCTGCCGCTGGGGCTTGAAGCCCAGATGGAAGCCCGGACCTTGATGCTTGCCACCAACAACGTTCTCTCGCCGGCCAACGGGAGACCAATCGTCATCCCCACCCAGGATATCGTTTTGGGGCTCTACTGGATGACCAAGAAGCGGCCGAAGTCGCAGGGGGAGGGGCTTGTTTTTCCCAACTTCAGTGCTGTCAGAATGGCCTACGACAGGGACGCGGTGGACCTGCAGGCTGCCATAAAGGTCAGGGTCGAAGGGAAAATAGTGGATACCACCGTGGGCAGGGCTCTTCTGAAGGAGGTGTTGCCGGAAGAGGTCCCATTCGACAATATTAATCGGCTAATGCGAAAAAAAGAGGTGGGGGAGATCATCATGGCCTCCTTCAGGATGGCGGGAAGCGAGAGGACCATCCGGTTCCTCGACGCCCTGAAGTCCCTCGGTTTTTCCTGCGCCTGTCAATCCGGGCTTTCCATCTGTATCGATGATATGCAGATACCGCGCCGAAAGGCGGATCTCCTCAACTCTGCGGAAAAGAAGGTCGCGGAGGTTCAGAACCAGTATACCGAGGGGTTAATCACCGACGGTGAGCGTTACAATAAGGTCGTGGACGTCTGGGCCGACGTCACCGAGGTCATCGCTTCCGAGGTTATGGAGGACCTGGAGACGGAGGGCACCGAGGGTGAAGGCACATTTAACTCTATTTACATGATGGCCGATTCGGGAGCACGAGGATCGGCTCAGCAGATCAGACAGTTGGCCGGTATGCGTGGTCTGATGGCAAAACCTTCAGGGGAGATAATAGAGACCCCGATCAAGGCCAATTTCCGGGAGGGGCTTAAGGTCCTGGAGTACTTCATTTCCACCCACGGCGCCAGAAAGGGCCTTGCGGATACTGCCCTGAAGACGGCCAATTCGGGATACCTGACCCGTCGCCTTATCGATGTGGCACAGGACTGCATTGTCACTGCCGACGACTGCGGGACCCTTGACGGCATTCGTGTGACGTCTCTGGTGGAAAGCGGCGAGGTTATTGAGCCGCTGGAGGAGCGGATACTGGGCAGGGTGGCTCTGGATGACATCAAAGATCCCGAGACCGGGGAGATTATCGTCGAGGCATCCGGGGAGATCGACGAACAAGCGGTGGAGGAAATTGAGAAGAGAAGCCTCGGGTACGAGGGGATCGCAATACGTTCTGCTCTTACCTGCAAGATGAAACAGGGGATCTGTGTCAAATGTTACGGAAGAGACCTTGCAAGGGGACGACAGGTGGCAGTAGGGGAGGCAGTCGGCATTATAGCAGCCCAGTCCATTGGCGAACCCGGAACGCAGTTGACAATGAGAACGTTTCACATCGGCGGCACGGCCAGCCGACGTGTCGAACAGACATCCCTGGAAGCGAAAATTCCCGGAACCATCCGGTATATTAACATTACCACACTGGAGAACAGGCACGGCGATCTCGTGGTCATGAACCGCAACGGGGAGATCGCTGTTGTCGACAAAAACGGGCGCGAGAAAAAGCGTTACCCCCTGATTTTCGGGGCACGCCTGAAGGTTGAGGATTCAGACAAGGTGAAGGAAGGCCAGCTCATCGCGGAGTGGGATCCCTTCAGTACGCCGATTCTGACCGAGGTCGGTGGAAAGGTCAAGTTCGGGGATATAATCGAAGGCCGGACCATGAAGGAACAGGTGGACGAGGTGACAGGTATTGCCAGCAGAATGATCACCGAATACCAGGGAACGGACCTCAGGCCCAGGGTTTCCCTGAAGGATGAGGATGGCAAGACCCTCAAGGTCCCCGGCACCAAATCGACAGCACGCTATTTCATGCCCTCCTCGGCCATCCTCCTCGCCAGAGAAGGGGATACCGTTCTCCCAGGCGACGCACTGGCAAAAATACCCATCGAGACAACCAAAACCAAGGATATCACCGGAGGTCTGCCCAGGGTGGCGGAATTGTTCGAGGCCAGAGTGCCCAAGGAACAGGCCACCATCAGTGAGATCGACGGCATTATCCACTTTGGCCGTGACGTCAAGGGCAAGAGAAGGATCGAGGTCAGGCCCGATGTGGGTGAGTCGCGGGAATATCTTATCCCCAGGGGAAAACATATCAGTGTCCACGAGGGCGACAGGGTCCGGGCGGGCGAACCGCTCATGGATGGGTCCCCAAATCCCCACGATATCCTCCATGTCCTGGGGGAAAAGGAGCTTCAAAAATACCTGGTCAACGAGGTCCAGGAGGTATATCTCCTCCAGGGCGTCACGATCAATGACAAGCATATTGAAGTCATTATTCGCCAGATGCTGAAGAAGGTTCGCATCGAGGATGTCGGAGATACCAGATTCCTGGTGGGCGAACAGGTCGAACGGCACGTTTTCGCCGCGAAGAACGAGCAGCTAATCGTTGAAGGCGGGCGGGCGGCTACCGGAAGTCCTATTCTCCAGGGCATTACAAAAGCGGCCCTCAATACCGAAAGCTATATTTCTGCGGCGTCGTTCCAGGAGACCACCCGGGTCCTGACTGAGGCAAGCATCTCAGGGAAGGTGGACATCCTTCGCGGCCTGAAGGAGAATGTCATTGTTGGACGGCTCATTCCCGCCGGCACCGGCCTGAGGCGGTATTTTGAGGCCGGCGTCAAACCGGCGGATCGGCCGGCTGCTGTTCCAGCCAAGCAGACCGGACCTGTGGCGGAATAGACCGGGCTTCGTCCTGATTTGCCCTTGACAAAGCCGGGGCATGCTGGTAGCTTCACCGAGTTTTCCCGAAGTCGTCTCACGGTTATGGGAGGCGTCGGGCGGAACAGTTAATTGCCAGGCCCGGCAGGGAGTTAGCCCCCCTGCCGGCTGGTCAGATAAGTGAATTGGCAGGACCTCTCGATCCAGGTCGATTCAGGTCGATTCAGGTTCATGGCCGATAAAGGGACGTTGCGCCCTTAAGGGCAGTGTTCCTTAAAATGTGTGTTTTAACGACTAAGAGGTTAGGGTATGCCGACACTGAACCAGTTGGTCAGAAGAAGCCGGAAAAGGATCACCAAGAAGTCCAAGAGCCCGGCAATGCAGCAGTGTCCCCAGAAGCGGGGGGTGTGTACGCGTGTCTATACCACTACCCCCAAGAAACCCAACTCAGCTCTTCGCAAGGTGGCCAGGGTTCGTTTGACTAATGGTCTGGAGGTAACTTCGTATATCCCCGGCGTTGGGCACAATCTTCAGGAACACTCGGTAATTTTGATCCGCGGCGGGAGGGTCAAGGATCTTCCCGGGGTGAGATACCATGTCATCAGGGGAACACTGGATACGGCAGGTGTCGCCGACAGGCGAATCAGCCGCTCAAAGTACGGCGCCAAACGGCCCAAGTAAGCTCGGAGGTAGCAGATGGCTCGAAGAAGAGTCCCTAAAAAACGGGAGATTCTTTCCGATCCCAAGTTCCACGACAAAATGGTCACCAGGTTCATCAACAGCGTCATGCTGGATGGTAAAAAAAGTGTGGCCGAGGCTATTTTCTACGATGCCATGGATATTATCTCCGGCAAGGTGGATGACAGCCCCCTGTCGGTTTTCAAGAAGGCCATGGACAATACCAAGCCGGTTCTGGAGGTCAAATCCAGACGGGTGGGAGGCGCTACCTACCAGGTTCCCATTGAGGTCCGTTACGATCGCAAGCAGGCCTTGGCCATCAGATGGATTATAGCCGGCGCGCGAGGCCGTTCCGAGAGGACCATGAAGGAACGGCTGGCCAATGAACTGATCGATGCCGCAAATAAACGGGGAATCGCGATCAAGAAAAAAGAGGATGTTCACCGGATGGCCGAGGCCAACAAGGCCTTTGCACATTACCGGTGGTAATTGAGCCCAACCGGATTGAGATACCCCGGCGGTAAATGAGGATCAGGCTTTGCCCAGGCAATATGCATTAAACAATCATCGTAATATCGGTATTATGGCACATATTGATGCCGGCAAGACAACCACCACCGAGAGGATCCTCTACTACACCGGGGTGTCCCACAAGATGGGGGAGGTCCATGACGGCGCTGCCGTTATGGATTGGATGGAGCAGGAGCAGGAGAGGGGAATTACCATCACCTCGGCTGCGACCACCACCTTCTGGAAAGACACCCGCATCAATGTCATCGACACCCCGGGCCACGTGGACTTCACGGTTGAGGTTGAGCGTTCACTGAGGGTCCTGGACGGCGCCATCGCCGTTTTTTGTGCCGTGGGGGGTGTGGAGCCACAATCGGAGACTGTCTGGCGGCAGGCTGACAAGTATATGGTCCCCCGTATCGCTTTTGTGAACAAGATGGATCGAACAGGCGCCGACTTTACCCGTGTTGTCGAGCAGATAGGCAAACGTTTCGGCGCCAACCCCGTTCCCGTCCAGCTGCCCGTCGGGGCGGAGGACCGGTTCACAGGGGTTGTTGACCTTGTCCGTCAGGTCGCCTACTACTTCGATGAAGCTACACTCGGTTCCGAAGTCAGGGAAGCCCCGGTCCCCGAGGAGATGGAGGGAGAAGTGGCCGAGGCCAGGGACGAGCTTCTTCAGGCCCTTGCCGAGGTCGATGACTCCCTGATGACGAAATACCTTGATGGGGACGTTATCGGCGAGGAACAGATGAAGTCGGCTATTCGCAAGGGAACACTGGACCTTTCCCTCGTTCCGGTGTTGTGCGGTTCGGCTTTCAAAAACAAGGGGGTCCAGCCCCTTCTGGATGCGATAGTGGATTTCCTTCCATCCCCCCTGGATGTGGCCGCCATCAAGGGAATCGAATCAGATACCGGGGATGCAATCGAGATCAAGGTTGATGATGATGAGCCTCTTGCAGCGCTTGCCTTCAAGATAATGACGGACCCCTTCGTAGGGCATCTGACCTTCGTTCGCATCTATTCCGGCCATCTTTCAGCCGGCAGCTATGTCCTGAACTCCACGACCGGCCGCAAGGAACGCGTGGGCCGGCTGCTGAAAATGCACTCCAACAAACGTGAGGACATCAAGGACGTCTACTCCGGGGATATCGTCGCCTGTGTCGGCCTGACGAAATCATTTACCGGGGATACCCTCTGTGATCCCAAAAGACCCGTGCTCCTGGAGCAGATGGAGTTTCCTGAGCCTGTAATCTCCATTGCCATCGAACCCAAGACGAAGACCGACCAGGAAAAACTGGGACTGGCACTGACAAAATTGTCTCAGGAGGATCCGACCTTTCGGGTCAATACGGATCCTGATACAGGGCAGACCCTTATCTCCGGCATGGGTGAACTTCACCTGGAGATCATCGTTGACCGGCTCATGCGGGAATTTCATGTAGGCGCCGGCGTGGGCAGGCCACAGGTCGCGTATAGAGAGACAATTACCGCTGCGGTCAAGGCAGAGGGGCGCTTTATCAAGCAGTCGGGCGGGCGGGGACAGTATGGCCACGTGTGGATCGAACTGGCCCCCAACGATCCGGGCGAGGGGTTTATCTTCGAGAACAAGATCGTGGGAGGTGTCGTCCCCCGGGAGTATATCTCCTCGGTTGAGAAGGGAATCGTAGAGGCCACCGAACAGGGTGTTCTTGCCGGTTATCCTGTGATCGATGTCAAGGCAACTCTTTACGATGGGTCCTACCATGAGGTGGATTCATCGGAGATGGCTTTCAAGGTCGCAGGTTCCATCGCATTCAAGGAGGGAGCAAGAAAAGCGGGCGCTGTCCTGCTTGAACCCATCATGGATGTGGAGGTCGTTGTGCCCGAGGAGTACATGGGTGATGTAATGGGCGACCTGAGCGGTAGACGTGGGAGGATTTCCAGCATGGAAGACAGGGCAGGCGCCAAGATTATCGGTTGCCTGGTGCCCCTTGCGGAGATGTTCGGTTATGCCACCGACCTCAGGTCCATGACTCAGGGCCGGGCTACCTACACCATGCATTACGCCCATTATGAAAAGGTACCACAGAGCATCGCTGAGGAAGTCATGGCCCAGTCCGGGGTCGCGTGAAGATGCCGCCGGCACGGTTAGCTCAAGGAGGAGAAGATGGCTAAGGCGAAGTATGAGAGGACGAAGCCGCACATCAACGTAGGGACGATAGGTCACGTTGACCACGGCAAGACGACGTTGACGGCAGCGATAACG
>BDTG01000016.1 GCA_002897695.1 bacterium BMS3Abin14 | reverse complement strand
CGAGGAGTCGCTTGCCAGGGTCGGGGACAGAAAGTCGAAGGCCAGGCGTATCGTCTCTGCGGAACAGTTCTCCCGCCTGGACTACCCAACCCGGATGATCCTTCCGCCCTTAATAGGTGAACACCAGGTAACAGCGGTGGTCGGTCCACGGGGAATCAGCAAGACATACTTCTGTATGGCGCTGGCGAAGGCCTTGGCCGGCGGTGGACAGTTCCTCGGGTTCCAGGCAGAGCGCCGGCCGGTGTTCTGGATCAACTTCGAAATGTACGCCGGCGACCTGGCTTCACGGTTCCGCAATGCGGGGCTCGGTGAGGGAGTGTTCTTATTCCATCCGGCGGACGGCCCGCCGCCGAAGCTGGACAGCACCGCATGGGACCAGGTTGAACGTAGTGCTCCGGAGGGGTCCGTCATTATTATTGACTCCCTCCGAGCGGCTCAAGGCCTGCGGGAGAACACTTCCGAGGAGATGTCGGGGGTTATCCATAAACTACTACCTCTCCGGGAGAAAGGGTTCACAATCATTTTGATCGCCCATACCGGAAAGGGGAGCCAGGAGAGCATCAGGGGTTCCCAGGCCATCGAGGACCAGGTGGACAGCATCTTGATTATGCAGCGCACCACTACCGGCAATGGGCACGGCGACCTGGCCGACGGCCAGACCAAGCTGGGGATCCATACTACCAAGTCAAGGCGAGGGGTCCCGGTAGACCTGAAGCTCATTCACCATTGGGAGGACGGTAGTTTCGAACTCCTGGAAGATGAGTCCGCCGGCCAGTTGGAACTCGTCGGGGACCTGATAGTGGACCTCGGCGAGGAGGCTATCCACGGACGCCTGGTCGAGAAAATTATGGCCTCCCTGGGGGTCTCCAGAAGCAAGAGCCGATGGCTTCTCAAACAGGGTGAAAACCGGCTTTGGACAGCCGGCAAACGACCCCCCTTCAATTCCAAGCATTACACCCTGGCAAACGAGGTTAAGCAATGAGCCCTAACTACTTAATATTGTTTCGTTTGCCGGTTTGCCACCCCCTTCTTGGCAGACGGTGGCAGACGGTAAAACGTTTAGCGTTTGCCAAATCTATATTCTATAGATTGGCAAACGGCAAACGATACCCGGGATTCTCATGAGTGAACACCCTGAACAGAGGTCCATGATCGACCGACTGGGTGAGGGGCATCGTCTTATCAATGCCGACTATCCCGCCGGCTGTTGGGGGTGGGTTAAGGTATCACGACCTGACCTCACTCTGGCCGTGGAAGACAGCGCCAGATCCATCGACACGGCGATCCTGGCCAACGACGCCACCGCATTCCAACGAGCATTGAGGACTTACTCGAAGCGGTGGCGGGCTGTGTTCGCTGCCTACAGGGACAGCCAGGCATGACAGGCCGGGGATGAAGGCGGCCGGGGAGATAACGGATGGACACTACTGGGGTAACACCCCTGTAACCCCAGTGTCCACTCTTTCCGACCTCGGCATTGACAAGCGCACGTCCTCCCGGTCGCAGCAGCTGGCGGGTGTGGCGGAGGATATAAAAGGTACTGACCCGCCAAACGAGCCATGCGGATCATGCGAGCGCGAGACCTGACCAGGCTCTCGGACTCCCTTAGGGTGTCCTTCCTACGAGGATCAACAAATGGACGTAAGCAAAAAGCGACTTTCTCAAATAACCGGCATTGCCGAACGAACCCTAACCCGATACCAGGCGGAGGGGATGCCCTATGAAAGCGCGGCCAAGCGCGGACAGCCGAATGTTTATAACATCAGCCAGATCCTCGCGTGGCTCCTGGATAGGGAGAAGTCCAAGACAACGGAAAGGGAGTTGGATCTCAACACTGAGCGGGCCCGGCTGGCGCGGGCCCAAGCGGAGAAGGTTGAGGTCGAGAACAGGGTGCGCGCCGGCGAGCTCGTTAAAACCGCCGTTGTCGTCAAAAGCGTCGCGGAGTTCTGCAGGATTGTTAAGGAGATGATTTACACCGCCCAGGATCGCCTCTCACGGTACCTCGA
Source organism: bacterium BMS3Abin14 (assembly GCA_002897695.1). NCBI lineage: Bacteria > bacterium BMS3Abin14. The sequence goes on along the minus strand of BDTG01000016.1, from coordinate 32,991 downwards.
TGTCAAGACGGCCGCCCGGGTGCGGAAGGAGTTCGACAAGGGGATTGTGGCCATCGCGGATTCCGCCGGCAAGGCCGCGCGGGAAATGGAGGAGCAGGAAAAATGAAAACACCCCCAGGCATCTGCCAAGAATGTTTCGACAACAAGGAGAGCAACCTTTTATCCCCTCGGGGAAACCGTCTCATTTATTGTGAACACCGCCAGGCGGCTGCTACGACGGCCGCGATTGGATGGTTGGTTTTCTTCCCCGTTTCCAGGAAGCAGATGAGCGCTTTAATTAAGGAAACCATTGAGCAGGAGAAGCAGGCTCTGGACAAGACCCTTGAGTCCGTGAAAATCGAGCATTGACAGACCGTAAGTTTTGCGTAACTATAACTTCATACTCTCGGAGGTAGCTCCCCCGGGGGTTTCAAGCTCACAGCGCCGGCGGAACTCGGGAACGCCACCCGACGGACGCAGCGGCCCCCGGAATGGGGCACTGGCGCAGAGCTACATACAACAGTCTGCCTGATGGGGCGTCACCCCAAAAGGACAGGGACCCGCAAGGCCCCGTGACACGATTCTCGGTTGATGCCGAGACACCGTCGCGGGGTTTTTTGTATTTCCCCGGACGATTGAGGAGACAACATGGACATGAAAACCATAGCGGGCCAGGTATTCCGGCGCGCCTTTACCCTACTGGAGGGCGGAGTCAACATCGAGCAGCGCACCGCCACCCTCAGTTTCAGCTCAGATACTCCAGTGGAACGTTTCTGGGGTTTCGAGATCCTGGACCACCGTTCGGAGGCCGTCAATTTGCAACGCCTCCGGCAGGCAGGAAATCTCATCATGGATCACAACCCCGCCGATGTGGTGGGAGTGGTCGAAGCAGCGCAGGTTGACCTGGACGGAAAGGCCCGCGCGCAAATTCGCTTCGGGAGATCCACCCGGGCCCAGGAAGTTTTTCAGGACGTTGCCGACGGGATCCGCAAGACCGTCTCCGTTGGCTACAGCATCGAGGCGCTGCGCCAGACTGACCCCATCGACGGCAAGGAGGCATTTCTTGCCACCCGATGGACCCCCTACGAGATTTCTTTAACAGCCGTCCCGGCGGATGCCTCTGTCGGTGTCGGCCGGTCATCACAGGAGAAAATAATCATGGACAAGCAAGACCAAATTTCAGTTCGAACCATCCGGCAAGGAGACCGGCCGGAATCGGATCACAGAATCGAAGAAATTGCCGCTATCGGAAAATCCCTCAGCCCTCATGCCCCTGGTGTCCAGGAACTGGCCGACCGGGCGATCCTTGAAGGGCTCGATGTGGAAACCTTTAGGCAGATGGCTATTTCCAGGATCTCCAGCAAGCCCCCCATCGAAACCTCGCCGGCCCATCTGGACCTGTCGAGGGGCGACGCGCGGCAGTATAGCATCCTGAGAGCTATCAAGGCCCAGCTTTCCGGCGATTGGCGCGACGCGGGGCTGGAGCTTGAGTGCAGCAGAACCATAGCCGAGCGCCAAAATAAGGCCCCCAAGGGATTCCTGATACCGCTGGACATCCCCTTCGGAGGTCAGAGAACCCTCACCGCCGGTACAGCCACCACGGGTGGGGAAATGGTCGGCACCGATCACCTTGGAGCAAACTTCCTGGACGCTTTGCGGCAAGAACTCTATATTTTCGAGTTCGGCGCGCAGATTCTCCCGGGTCTTGTGGGCAATGTCGAGATTCCCAGCATGGGTGATGCGACGTTCTACCATGTCGGTGAAGATGTTGATGTTACTGACAGCACCCCCGCCACCGCCGAGGTCACGCTCTCGCCCAAAACCCTGGGTGGGTCCGTGCCCATGAGCCGCCGGTTCCTGAAACAATCCACTCCCGCCGCTGAGGGCCTGGTTCGTAATCTTCTGGTCCGCGGCGCCGCGGTCGAGATGGAAGCGAAAATCCTCGATGGCTCCGGAGCGGCTGCACAACCTTTGGGGCTTTTGAATCAAACGGGGCTTGGAACGGTGACCATCGCCGCTGCCGGCAACCCCACTTGGGCCGAACTCATAGAGTTTGAAACTGACGTGCTAACGGCAAAAGCCCTCCGGGGCGGCCTGGCATATTTCATCACCCCCGCGATTCAAGGATATTTGAAGGCCACCGTGAAAGTCACCGGGGATGCCGGCGCCGGATTTCTAATGCAGGACAATCAGATCAACGGCTATCCGGCGAGGGCCACCACGAATATGCCGACAAATGGGATTTTGTTCGGCAACTTCCGGGAAACCCTTATCGGCTTATGGGGTGGTATGGATGTGAAGCCTGACGAGTCCACCAAAGCGGCCGCCGGCGGACTCGTGGTCCGGGTGTTCCTGGACTACGACGTCGGCGTTGGCCACGCGGCCGCGTTCAGCAAAAACGTTTAATAAAGGCTCTACGGAGCGGCCCTTTCCCATGACGGGGCTCCTTTCTTTGGCCCCGCCCAGGGTTGGCCCGGGCGGGGTTTTTTCGGCCTCGAAATTTCCCCTGTAAGCAACGATCGAAGCCTGGACGGCCGGCGTTGTCAAATGCTACATTCCAGGTATGGTCAGGCGGGAACGATTCTGGACAGTCAAGGATGTAGCCGAGTTGTTCCGTGTCACCCCAACAACCGTCCGGGGCTGGATACACGAGGGAAAGATCAAGGCGATTGTCTCACCTGGGGGCCGGGGGTACCTTATACCGGACAGCGAGATTGCCCCTAAAAAACGTTAGCCAAACCATTAGCCAGTGAATATTTCAAATAACAAGGGGTCACGGTTTTTATCCGTAACCCCTTGATTTTATTGGTCGGGGCGAGAGGATTTGAACCTCCGACCACCTGAACCCCATTCAGGTGCGCTACCAGACTGCGCTACGCCCCGTTATTTAACAGCGGCAAAATGTATCAGCAGTTAACCGGCAAGTCAAGACAGGTCAAGCCATCGGGGTAAAACGGTCAGCCGCCGACGGATCCCAGAAACTCCTTCACCCTGTCGACAACCGGCTCCAACCCCTCGCTTTTATGGAAAAAATCATCGAAACCGGCGGCCAGCGCCTCGGAGGCATCCACATCCCTGCCTGAAATTCCCACGACGTGGATGCTCGCCAGTTTTTCTTCGTCCCTGATCCTCTTGACCAGAGCAAAACCATCAATGCCGGGCATGAAGATATCCAGGATGAGAAGATCGGGCTTGAGCCTGCCCATCTGCATAAGAGCGTCGAATCCGCTGCTGAATGCGTAGGCCTCATATGACGAGGCCTCCAGTTCCTCCTGAAGGGCATTCCTGATAAGACGATCGTCATCCACGATATAGACAACCCCCATGGAACCCTGCAGTTCCTCGGGAATGGGCAGGCCCCGGCTCTTGATCAGATTGACGACCTCCCTTCGCGGAACCCGATAATGCCCTCCAACGGTCCTGAAGGCCATGATCTCCTTGCTCTTTATCCAGTTTTTGATGGTGTTGTGGTGGACACCGAGCATCATTCCCACGTCATTTGGTGTATAGTTCTGTTTCAGCTTTATTTTAATCCGCATAACCGGCCCCTCAAACGAAAATATTATCCCAGAACTAATAAATATACTAAAGCTGCCACGTTTGTCAATTCCGGAAAAAGCTATCTCACGCCCGTTCTTTCCACCTCCGGTGGGACTCACTAAAGGCGCCAAGGACGCACTTGAGCGAGCGCGAGCGAGCGGAAAGATTTTCAGGACAAGCAGGCGGGAGACAGGAGCTAGCTGTTACCTTCGATAAGATTCAGAGCCTCCTCCAGTTCCCTGATGGCGGTCTGGATCTGTTTCCGGTCGGCACCGGGGAAAAGGTCCATCTGACCTTTGGCCCTTTTGCGGCTTCTCATCTCGCGAAGCCTCTTTCTGGCCCCGGAAATTGTAAAATTATCCTCGTAAAGAAGCCCTTTGATAACCAGGACAGTCTCGATATCTTTTTTTCTGTAAACCCTCTGGGAAGATCGGTTCTTTGGGGGAGCCAGATTGGGAAACTCGGATTCCCAATATCGGAGCACGTGGGGTTTGACCCCGGTCAGGCGACTGACCTCTCCGATTTTGAAGAAAAGCTTGTCAGGTATTTCAATGATCGCTGTCAAGGATTCAATTCCATTGAGAACCGGATTTCAGGACTACCTGGAGTTTATATAGTCTTTGAGCTTCTGGCTGGGTTTAAAGGACATTACCTTCCTGGCGGAGATCTCCATCTCTTCTCCAGTTTTGGGGTTCCTCCCCTTTCGAACGTCCTTGCGCCGAATCACAAAATTCCCGAAACCGGAGAGTTTGACCTTCTGACCATTTTCCAGCTTTTCCTTGAGAATCTCAAGAATAGCAGCTACCGCCTCGGAAGACTCTTTCTTGGAAAACCCCGTCCGCTCATGAACCTTTTCAACGATATCGGCCTTCGTCATGTTTAATCCCTTTCTTTAATTCCCCACCACAATCCCTTTCAATTTCAAGAAGTTAAAGTTTAATCGGTTTGAGGACTTCCAGTCAAGGAAAAAAAAGGAGGTTTACCAGGGACCAGGCACCAGGGACTGCTAGGTTCTTGAAACCCGGGCTATCGCAGTTCAACCCCGAACTTCTTTTTAAGGACCTTGAGAATCCCGGCCATATCCCGGTCGACCTCCTCATCCGTGAGGGTCCTTTCAGGACTCTGGAAATGCAATGCGAAGGCGAGGCTCCTGTGGCCGGCGGGCACCCCTTTGCCCCTGTACTCATCAAAAACGTTGACGGCCCGCAGATTTCCCCCGGTCCCCATGGCGGTCTTTTCTATTTCTCCGGCCTTGACCATAGGCGGTACGATCAGGGCAAGGTCTCTGAGGACCTCAGGAAATTTGGGAATGGCCTTATAAGGGGTGATTTTCATGGCTTCGTCCTGAAAACGGTGCAGGTCAAGTTCGAAACAGCCAGACCATCCCTTGATGCCATATCTTTCCCCGGTATCCGGGTTCAGTGTTCCCACCGGTCCAACCGGTTGATTGTCCACCATTGCCCACGCGCCCTGACCTGCCTGAAGATACGGCATCTCGACCTCGGAGAAGGAAATATCATTAATTCCCAGCCCCCTCAGGAGGTTTTCAACCACGCCCTTTACATCAAAAAAATCAGCTTTTTCACTCTCCCCATACCACGTCTTCGGGCGCCGGGTTCCAGCCATGACGCCGGAAACCCGTATCCTTTCCTCTGCTATGTTGCAGGCATTGCAGGGAAGAAAAACCCTCCCTATCTCGTAAAGACGGATTTCCTCAACCCTCCGGCTGACATTGAATTGCGCCGAATTAAGCAGCCCGGGCAAGAGACTGACCCGCATAACGCTCATCTCCTCTGAAATCGGATTAAGGATCTTGACGGGTTCCGGACCGCCTGTCAGCCCAAGCGCGTCCAGTTCCGGTCTGCTTACATAACTGTAGCTGATAGTCTCAAAAAAGCCGTCGGCCTCAAGAAGGGATTTAACCCTGAGGATAAGCTCCCGCTGTTCCGGCGGCCTTACAGGCACAGTCCGGCCAACGGGCATGGTTACGGGGACATTCTGATATCCATAGATCCTCGCAACCTCCTCAACAACGTCCTCCTCCCTGACAATGTCTCTCCTGTACCCCGGCACGGACACAGTCCACCAGCCACCTTTTCCCTTCCGGGGGCCAAGATCCAGTCCGGCGAGGATGGATTTCATGGCATCCACCTTGATCTCCGTGCCCAGAAGGGAGTTTATCCTGGCCGGCCTGAAACGAACCTTTCTTTCGCCCTCGTCCCTGGGATGAATATCCAGTACCCCGGAACATACTCTGCCGCCGGCCCACTCGTTAATGAGCCGGGCAAGCCTGTTTACGGCAATCGTGGTGGCTGACGGATCGGTGCCCCTTTCGAACCGATAGGACGCCTCGGTTGAAAGCCCAAGCCTTTTTGAGGTTTTTCTGATGGTCACGGGATCAAAGCAGGCGCTTTCAAGGAGAAGATCAGCGGTGTCATCCTCGACCTCCGAGTTCTCACCACCCATGACCCCCGCAAGGGCTACCGGACCCAGACCGTCGCAGATAAGCAGGTCCCCGGCATCAAGGTCTCTCTTCTGCCCGTCCAGGGTGTTCATGACCTCACCGGCAATGGCCTTCCGAACAACGATCCGGTTTTCCCTCAGCCTGTGATAGTCGAACGCATGGAGCGGCTGTCCAAGTTCAAGCATGACGTAATTTGTGGCGTCTACGACGTTGTTGATGCTTCTGACGCCCAGGGCCTCAAGCCTCAGCCTGACCTTCTCGGGAGCAGGACCGAGTTTGACTCCGGAAATCACCCTGGCGGAATATCGCGGGCAGGCGTCCGGATTCTCAATCTCCACAGAGGACATGGCCTCAACCGGCAGGTCACCTTCCTTAACGCCGATCTCAGGGACACGGACCTCACGGCCGTAAAGAGCCGCCAATTCCCTGGAAACACCCAGGTGACTAAGCCAGTCAGGCCGATTTGGGGTTACCCCGATCTCGAAGATGGTATCTCCGTCAACCTCCGCAATACCCTCGACCTCCAACCCGGCCATGGTGAGGTCCTCAGCCAGCTGCTGCGGTGTTTCTTCCAGATCGACGAACTCCTGGAGCCATTGGAGACTGATTTTCATCGATTCGCTCCTTAAAGAAATGGTTCATCACAAAAATGCGTACCTGAAAAGCTAATTTGACACAGGGTACACAGGGTTAAGCAGAGTTACACAGGGTTAAAACCAGAAACAAGGGTTTAATCTTTGCCAAGGTCTCCTCTGTGAGACCCTTTTTTAAACACCTGTGTAGCTGCCTTGGATGGGCTGCACTGTGTTAAATTATCTTTTGACTTACCGGGATTGCCGCGCCGCGGTTTCACTCAGGCTCGCAATGACAATAAAACAATAAGATACTCATTTCCCGGATGAACCAGATTTTATTAATCTATTTTATTAAGTTTAAGCTGTGACACATTGTTTAATAAAGTTTTTATAGTTTCTGGTTTCTGGTTTTAACTTCAAACTTCAAACCTCAAACCTCAAACTTTCAAACTCCGCCCTTTTCTACCCGAACTGACTCAGGAACCTTGTATCATTTTCAAAAAAGAGCCTGATGTCGTCTATCCGGTACCTGAGCATGGCAATGCGTTCGATACCCACCCCGAACGCAAAACCGCTGTACTTTTCGGAATCATAGTTAACCGAACGAAAAACCTCAGGATGTATCATTCCGGATCCGAGGATCTCAAGCCATCCGGTACCGGAGCAGACCCTGCACCCTGTGCCTCCGCAGATTACACAGCCGATATCGACTTCCGCGCTGGGCTCGGTAAACGGAAAAAAGCTTGGCCTGAACCTCACCGCGGTTGATTCGCCGAAAATCTGGAGCACAAACTGGGTCAGAACCCCTTTAAGATCACTGAAAGAAACCCCCTCATCCACCATGAACCCTTCCACCTGATGAAACATGGGGGAATGGGTTACATCGAAATCCACACGGTAAACCTTTCCGGGGGATACAATTCGCATGGGAGGGGGTTCAGATTCCATCGTGCGGATCTGAACGGGAGAGGTGTGGGTCCGCAGGACGGTATCCGTGTCGATGTAGAAAGTATCCTGCATATCCCTGGCAGGGTGATCCCTGGGAATATTGAGGGCTTCAAAATTGTAATAATCCTTCTCTATCTCCGGTCCCTGACGAATGGAAAATCCCAATCCCTGAAAAATGCTCAGGGCTTCCTCCATGACCAGGCTTATGGGGTGTCTATATCCCTGTCTGCGCAACACCCCCGGCATGGTAATATCGGCCTTCTGCTCCTCGCTGTTCCTGTCTCTTTCAGCGGCCGCGATGCTTCCCGCCCTCTGATCGAGGGCCATGACCATGCTCTTTCTGGCGTTGTTTACGGCCTGGCCCGCCTCAGGACGTTCATCCGGGGGAAGTTCACCGAGAGACTTTAACAGTGCGGTAAGCCAGCCTTTTTTCCCAAGGAAGCGCACCTTTATTTCATTGAGCTCCTTTAAACTTTCCGCGGAGGAAATCTCCTTTTGAACCTCCTCCAGCAGCTTGTCCACCTTGGCCTTCATTATCCTCCTCCAGCGAGGGACAGATTCTCCATACCTTACGATCCCCAGGCCCCAAAAAATTAAAGGGCCTCCATCCCCGCGGACGAAAGCCCAGAACGCTCCGCTTTTCAAACCCGCCTGAATCAGGGGAGGATCTTTTTAACCTCGTCAACGTGGCCCAGAACGGTGACAATATCCTCTGCCTTAAGTTTTTGCGTGGCCAGGGGAGAAATAATCATGCTGAATCCTTTCTCTTCGTCCGGATCTGAGCTGCGAATTGCCAGGATGGTTATCCCATATTTTACCCTGACCTCAAGCCCGGCGATGGTCTTTCCAGCCCATGAATCCGGGACCTTGATCTCGAAGATTCCATACTCTTCACCAAGGTCGATCTGCTCGATAATCCCGGGTTTGGCCAGGAATATTCCAAGTCTGCGGCCAGAGTCCCCTTCAGGGAACACGACCTGGTCGGCGCCGATTTTCTTCAGGAAACGTCCATGCAGCTCAGACGATGCCTTTACAATAACCCGGGAAACCCCCATGTCCTTGAGGGTCATGGTTGCCAGCATGCTTGACTCAATGTCAGCGCCTATGGCCACTACGATCGCGTCCATTTCAGTGACCCCGACAGCCTTCAGGGAATCCTCATCCCGGGCGTCGAGCTGCGCGGCCTGCGCAACAAACACCTGGGCTTTTTTGACCCTTTCCATGTCGCTGTCCACAGCAACGACCTGGCACTTGTTTTCGGTGAGGCTCCTGGCAAGGCTCATTCCGAAACGGCCCAGTCCGATTACAGCGATCTGTTTCATGGGAATTATGCGGTCTGCTTCAGGCCTTCGAGGGCGATTTTGGCCAGTTCCGCAAAGGCAGCGTCGTCATGGACAGCGATATCAGCCAGGACCTTACGATCCAGCGAGACACCGGCCTCGGCCAACCCGTGGACAAACTGGCTGTAGGACAGGCCGTTATTGTGTGCGGCAGCGTTGATACGAACTATCCAGAGCCTGCGGAAAACCCGTTTTTTCGTCCGTCTGTCGCGATAGGAATATTGGAGAGCCTTCTCTACCGTATTCCGGGCCTGTTTAATCAGGTTTTTTCTTCCGGCCCTGTAGCCGGACGCCTGTGACAGCAGACTCTTTCTCTTTTTTCTGGCGTGAACCGCCCTTTTTACCCTGGGCATCGTTTATCTCCCGATTCGTCTATTAAATATACGGAACGAGTCTTCTGACCCTATCAGCATCGGCGCTGTGAACCATTGTGCCGGACCTGAGCCGCCTCTTGCGTTTCTGATTTTTGCTGGTAAGAATGTGGCTGTGATAGGCCCTTCGTCGTTTCAGCTTTCCTGTTCCGGTGCTCTTAAACCGTTTGGCCGCACCCCTGTTCGTCTTGATTTTCGGCATCTATATCTCCAGTAACCAAAAGGGTCGAAAAACAACTCCCGGTTCTGTCAGGCCACGGGAGCGAGGATCATGATCATGGTCCTGCCTTCCATCTTCGGATGTGACTCAACCGCAGCAACGTCATCCAACAACTCCAGCAGCTTTTTCAAGACCAGGTTGCCGCGATCGGTATGCACGATCTCCCTCCCACGGAACCGAACGGTAACCTTGATTTTATTGCCTTCCATGAGAAATTTCCTGGCGTGCTTCGCTTTAACCTCAAGGTCATGGATATCCGTTTTCGGCCTGACCTTTATCTCCTTTACCAGGATTATCTTCTGCTTTTTCCTGGCAATCTGGGCCTTTTTGCTCAACTCATACTTGTACTTGCCAAAATCCATGATGCGGCAGACGGGAGGGACAGCATTGCCAGCGACCTCAACGAGATCAAGCCCCATTTCTTCCGCCGCTGCAATAGCATCCCCTTTCTTCAGGATGCCCAACTGGTCTCCATCAGGTCCTATAACCCGGACCTCATGCGCCTTGATCAACTCGTTGACGGGTATCTGTTTTCCTGTGGCTATCTCAATCCTCCTAGTTGTCAGGGAAGAACAGGCGAGGAGATCTCATCTCTCACCAATTCAATAAAATCCTCCAGGGGCAAAGCACCCCTGTCGCCGTCCTCCCGGTGCCTCACTGCCACAGCGCCGGACTCGGCCTCTCTTTCGCCGATAACAAGCATATACGGCACTTTTTCCAGGCGGGATTCTCTTATTTTGAACCCGATCTTCTCGTTTCTGAAGTCGGTTTCAACCCGTATCCCCTCCTGAATAAGGCGCTCCTTAACGGACTCGGCATAGGTAACACTACTGTCGGTTATTGTCAACAGCTTCACCTGTACGGGCGAAAGCCAGGTGGGAAATGCTCCTGCATAATGTTCAATAAGCACGCCGAGAAACCTGTCAATGGACCCGAGGATGACCCTGTGCAGCATGATTGGCCTGTGCCGATTGCCATCCGATCCCACATACTCCAGTTCAAACCGGTCAGGCAGGGCAAAATCACACTGGATGGTTGCGCATTGCCACATGCGACCGATGGCATCCCTGAGTTTGACGTCTATTTTGGGGCCGTAGAAGGCGCCGTCACCCTCATTGACGACGTAAGGTATGCCATCGTCGTCCAGGGCCTCCATTAGGGCGCCGGTCGCCCTTTCCCAATCCCCGTCGGTGCCGATTGAATTTTCGGGACGGGTGGAAATCTCCATCTCGTATTCAAAGCCGAAAACGGCCATGACATCCTTCACGAAAGAGACAACTCCCCTGATCTCTGAATTGAGCTGTTCCGGGGTACAAAGGATGTGCGCATCGTCCTGGGTAAAGCCACGGAGCCGAAAAAGACCATGCAGAACGCCGGACTGTTCGTGTCGATAAACGGTGCCCAGCTCAAAATATCTTATGGGCAGATCCCTGTAGCTCCTTATCCTGGATTTGTAGATGAGCATATGGGCAAGACAGTTCATCGGTTTGATGCCGTATTGGGTTTTATCAACCTCGGTAAAATACATATTCTCGCGGTAGTGATCGAAGTGCCCGGATTTTTTCCACAGGTCAACCTTGAGGAGTTGAGGCCCCATGACGATCTGATACCCCCTCTTCAGGTGTTCCCTCCTTTCAAAATCCTCCAGAATGGTTCTAATCAGGGCGCCCTTTGGATGATAAATGGCAAATCCGGGACCGGCCTCCTCGACTATGGAAAAGAGTTCAAGCTCCTTTCCCAGGCGTCGATGGTCCCTTTTTCGTGCCTCCTCGAGCCGGTAAAGGTGGGCTTTGAGCAATTTTTTGTCGGGAAAGGCCGTCCCATAAATACGCTGGAGCATCTTGTTGTGTTCGTCACCCCTCCAGTACGCTCCGGCGATGCTGAGGAGTTTATTGAATTTTATATACCCCGTATCAGGAATGTGGGGACCGCGGCACATGTCCACAAAATCACCCTGTCTGTAGATTGAAACAGTGTCGTCCTCGAGGGCTTCAATCATTTCAACCTTGTAGATCTCTCCTCTTTCCCGGAACAGGGCAACGGCCTCATTTTTCGTCAGGACCTCCCTCACCAGCGGAAGCTTCTCTTTGACGATGAGTGCCATCTCCTCTTCTATGCGAGCCAGTTCCTCCTCGTGGAGGGTCTCCGTGGTATCAAAATCGTAGTAATATCCGTTCTCAACAGCGGGGCCGATGGCAAGTTTTGTCTCGGGGAAAAGCCTTTTGACGGCCTGAGCCATTATATGGGAGGCGCTGTGTCTGAAAACCTCCTTCCCTTCGGGGTCCTCGAAAGTCAGAAAACGGATGCTCGCATCTTCGTCCAGTGAATGCCCGAGATCCATCAGGCGCCCGTTCACCTCAGCGGCAAGAGCCGCCTTCGCCAAACGACCTCCAAGGGAGGCAGCGATTCCCGTCAATGTGGCCCCGTTCTCGAATTCCTTTGATGCTCCATCCGGAAATGTAATCTTCACGGTTTGACCTTTCTATCCCCCCAGGTCCTTACTCCCACACGCCCTCTCGTCCCCCGCAGACGCCTTTCTCTTCTCTGGGCTCTGGACTCTGGACTGGTTTATCACGTTAGACCCTGGACCTTGGACGTTAGACTCCTCAAATAAACCGGGGGCACCCTGAAATGACGCAGTCAAGATGCCCCCTGAAGTAGAAACGTAGCGCTTATTGAATAGGATGGTAGGCACGGGCGGTTTCGAACCGCCGACCCCTGCCGCGTCAAGGCAGTGCTCTCCCACTGAGCTACGTGCCTATGCAATGAGAGCTTAACTAACAACTCGGAATTCCTTTGTCAAGATATTAGCCGTCGGTGGGACAGGCGTTTTAAAAGGATATGGTATAAAGGGCCGCGAGAATAATGTTCGACGTGGACACGGCCCCGCCTTTTTCCGCGACAAAATCCCATGACAACTCATAGGATCCCTTGACAAAAATATGGGGGAAAAACTTATAGAGCGCCGACACCCGGACGAACGTATTCGAATCGATGTTGAAGAGCTTCTCGCTCTTATTCAGGGTCTTTGACCACAGGATGACTTCCAGTCCCCTGTTGTCCTCCTCGGACAGGTCAAGCAGGAGTCCGGCTCTCCTCATGGAATCGTCGTCAAACCGATCGTACACGGCCCGTACGTTAAAAAAATCCCCCAACCCGTACTCCATGAAGGCGGACAGCATGTCCCTGTCGGCTCCGCCGGCATCCAGGGGATTTTGCTGAAGAAGGGTTTTTCCGGACACGCCCCATCGCTCAATCTGATACAGCTTATCGAAATAGGCTGGAATGTAGTTCGCACGGCACCTTGTCGTCCCTGCCCTCAGGGTGAGGCGATTTCGATAGAAGTTCGAGAAATCGAGGTCCACCTGGACCCCCCCACCGGATCCCCTGGCTTCCCGGTTCAAGCTTCCGGCGTTGACCATAAGGTAAATTCCCAGAATATCACCGTCGTAAAAACGGTACTTTGCCTCACCCCCCAGCCCCCTGATGGTCTTCTGGTCATCCGCGATGGGACGTCCACCATGGAACCCGCCTGAAAAAACGAGAGGCGCCGCCGGATCAACGGCACCCTCCAGAGAGAGACTGAAGCTTGATCCAGGGTGCCAGGTGACCGCTGCCCCAGCAACATCGGGATCATAAACACGGTCAACAAACAGCTGGAAGGATGCGCTGGACACCGCCCCATTAACCATAAGCCCGGGAATCCTGTAGTTTGTCTCAGCCCCGCCAATCAGGCCTCGAATAACCTGACCGCTTCCCAGTGTCACCTGAGAGTAACCGGCGACTTCCACCTTCCACGTGTTTTCGGATGTCCTGTATTCGATCCTCTTCAAAGGACGGAGCCAGTCGCCGTCACGGTTCCAATCCTTGCTGTAAAAGGTTTTATCCGCAGGGTTCCATCGCAGATCAAGGTCCAGGGCAAAATCCCACATGGGGTCGTGAAAGGAGGGGCTGAGATTTAAAAGAAGGAGAGTGGTCCGGTCATTACTGATTCTGTCGGTCAGGACGGACAGTCCAGGTCCGCCTGTCAGCGTCCAGGTGCTCCCGAATGCCGCGGCCGGGACAATAAAGTACAGGGCCGCAGCAGCGGCGATAAGTTTACGAATGTGGCCCTCACTCTTCAATAGACCGGAACCCCGCGAATATATATATGGCCCCGGACAGGACGGTCATCGCTCCCGTTATAAGGCCGATGGGACGGAAGGATCGCACAAAAACAGGCCATCCGGCGGCAGGAAGAGCTGAGTTCAGGACAAGCGCCAGCAGGATGGTTGTGATCTGGAAAAAGGTTGTCAACTTGCTCACCGGATGGGGTTTGATTTCCAGGGAATTTTTCAGGTAATAGACGGCAACTGACCCAGCCACGATAATGATATCCCTGCTTATAACCGCTATGGCCAGCCACAGTGGGACAATGTGAAGAAAAGCGAGGCTGAGATAGGAGGTGGTAGCAAGCATCTTGTCGGCGACAGGGTCCAAAAAAGCGCCTAAAGCCGTCTGCATATGACACAATCTGGCAATGGCTCCATCAAGGGCATCGGTCAGGGCGGCCGTCATGTAAACCGCGAAGGCAAAGGTGAAGTGCCCTTTGAGTACCTCGTACAGGAACAGGGGTATCAGAAGAATCCTGATGACGGTAAGCGCATTAGGAAGGTTCATTTTCCCCCTGGCTCGTTTTTTCTTCTCCCTTTAATCCAAGATTAAGGACGTAGGGAAACATGGAGTCGTGGCGGCCCAGGTTGTCCTCAACGGAAAGGATAATCCATGCTGTCTCAAAATCGACAGGAAGGACGAAATAGAGGCTTCGTCCACGTCGCCGGGCACGGACGTCTCCCCGGAGCTCTCCTTTGGAATCGAAGATCCTGACCCTTGGTTGAAACTCACCCGGGCCCGTTTGTTCAACATGGACGGTCATCTCAATGGTATGGGCAGGGAGGTTGAAACGATACAGATCGTGGTCCTTCGCCGGATCAATCTTCCCTAAAATGCCCGCACCGGGAGGGGCCAGGTTGGCTGTGAAGAAGGTTCCATTATCCTCCTGTTCCCTCCACGGCACCAATTCAGTCTTTTTGATATCTTCCGGGTTTTCAACGCCCGGGAAGGGCAGTCTCCGATAGAAGTTGACGTTTTCCCCGTACTCCCTCACCCCAACCGCTGCTTTTCTTCCTCCCGGGAGGGTAACGGCGAATCCGTCGGAAGTTCTTTGAAACTGAAGGGGAGCGCCTGCTACCCGAATTTTTCCAAGGAGAGCGGAAACTTCCCCCGGTTCTCTGGCAGTCCAGAAATTGATTTCCGTCATCTCCCGGGAGAAACGGTCGGGGATGATGCTCGCCTTATCCCCGCCCTGGTTGACAAGACGATAGGTAAACTCCCTGTAAAATGCGGCGTCCATCGCCCCCTTCAAAACTATTTTGTATGCACGGTTCTTGACGCGGTTGGAAACCACATAGTTTCGCACTACAGAAACAAGGGAATCGGACATCACGGAAAAAAACTTCGCCAGCGAGCCAAGATCGGGAATTTCCCCTTGTCCGGGCAGCGAAACCGCCGACTCCTTTTCCTCGGAGCCTATTACAGCTCCGGACCTGAGATCCAGGACCTGGTATGCAACAAACAGGGGTGTCGGCATCGGGGATTCCGCCTGATCGCTTTTGGGGCCTGCCTTGATAACAACACCCAACGCCAGGTCGGCCAGCGCCCTGGCTCCCCCTTCCAGCAGTGAGTCGACTGACTGCGGCGGTCGAATGTATCTGAAATCAAAGTCACCCTCCGGGGAGGGAATGACCGTAGCACCTGCCTTCGCCAGTGCTGAGCTGAAAATTTTGTTCGCCACGGACCCGATTGCCTTGACCTGATCAAGGTCTGCGGGAATGTCCATGGTAATGAACACGGCGGTCAGGGGCGGGCTCCCGGGTTCTTTTATAATCCCGAGAGATGCCAAGGCATTACGAAGGAGATCCATGTTGACCGTGACCGAAAGCCGCACAGAGTAGGCCAGGTCGCTGACATCCCTGTTTTCGATCTTGTAATTGGAGATGAAGGCCTCCGCCTGCGGGACGACCCTGGCCTCGATCAGCGAAGAGAGGGCCTGGAGGGTCACCTCAGGAAGAATCCGCTTAAGGGCGGTTTCTATCGCCTTCTCCTTGGCAGAAAGAACAGCGCTCTTCTGTGCCTCCGCCACATCCCCGGCGGTTATGTGAGAGAACGCCGAGACACCGATGACATCCTCACTCGCTGCGGCAATGGAAGGATGCCAGACCGCCGAAAGGAAGAGGGTCAGCGAGATTATCATCATTATCCGTCTGCCGTTGAAAATTGACAGGGTTGTAAAAAGTCCATCCATGGTTTTTTACTCCATCCGTTTTCTGCCGCGTTATGTTCATAAAATAAATAACTGTTTCACGCAAGCGACCATCGGGGCGGTGTTCAGGAAACCTGCCGGGAAATGGCGTCCCCGAGTTCCCGTGTGATTTCGCCGGCCATGGCCGTCAGGTCCTCCCTCGACCTGACCTCCTTCCACCGGACATCCGGTTCCCCCCTGAACCATGTCATCTGCCGTTTGGCAAAACGGCGGGAATTCCTTTTGATAAGACCAATTGTCTCCTCGATGTCCATATCCCCCATGAGATAGGCCGTGATCTCTTTATATCCCAGACCCTGCATGGAGTTTAACCCCGGCTTGAACCCCTTCTCCAACAATCCCCTCACTTCGCCGGCAAGTCCCCTTTGAATCATCCGGTCCACGCGCTCTTCAATCCATCGGTAAAGGGTCTCTCTCGGGGGAGTCAGGCAGAAAAAGCGTGTTTCGAAGGGATGATCGGCAAAGGCGTGCTCCTTCTGGTGGACACTTATGGGTATTCCGGTGAGGATAAGGACCTCCAGCGCCCGGATAATACGTTTCGTGTCACCACCCTGAATTCGACCGGCGGCGGTGGGATCGTCCTTCGCCAGCCGTCTGAAAAGTGACCCGGGGTCCGAATCTTCCGCCTCCTGCAGTTTTTTACGAAGTTCCTCATCCCGGGCAGGCCCTGGGAAGATTCCGCCGAGGGCCACCCTGATGTAAAGGCCCGTGCCCCCGACCATGATGGGCAGCGTCCCCCTTCCAATAACGGATGGGACGGTTTGGCGAAACAGATCGGCATATTCCCCGACACTGAACATCTCGTCGGGGTCCCGGATGTCAATAAGATGATGGACGACCTGTTTTCTCTCCCCTCGCCCCGGCTTTGCGGTTCCGATATCCATTCCGCGATATACCTGCATGGAGTCGGCGTTGATAATCTCCACAGGGAGGATTTTGGCGATCTCCATGGCCAGGTTTGACTTGCCCGATGCCGTTGGCCCTCCGATAATCAGTACGAACGGCTTTTTCCTCATCTTCTTTTAAATAGCCTTTCCAGGTCTGTCCGTGTCAACGATACGCTCGTGGGCCGTCCGTGGGGGCAGGAGAATCCGGCCTCTGCATCTTCAAGATCCTGAACGAGCCGCCTCATCTCCATGGGGCTCAAGTTCCTGCCGGCGGTAACGCTCATCCTGCACGCCCGACTGCTGATGAGCAGGGCCACATCTTCGGGAAGATCCGGGCTCCTGCCAAAATCCGCAGCGAGGCCCTTTAGCAGATCGTAGACGATCCTCTCGGGGATCTGCGCCGGCACAGCTGTTACCCGTACCTGTGTCCCGCCGAAGTCCTCAACACCGAAACCAAAGGAACGGAGGACATCCTGTTTTTCAAGAAGATTTATTACCTCGGAGGAAGAGAGGTCCACAAGGGCCGGGATAATCAGATTCTGGGAGGCCCCCCCGCCCGCGCTGCGAAGGGATAACAGGCGGTTAAACATGATCCTCTCATGAGCGGCATGCTGGTCGATGAGACGAAGTTCATCGCCGGCCTCAACAAGTATATAGGCCCCCAAAAACTGGCCAATGACTTGACCGCGGTCCTCCATAGGCAGGGGCGCCGTTGCTTGCCTGGACACGCATGGGGTACCGGAGAGGCCATCTCCATCTGAGGCACGGGCCCCGTGGGTGGAAGGCGGCGGGGCGTAATCCCTCCTCACGGGAGAGGAGACATTCTGCAGGCCTCTGATCGCCATCTTCAAAAGGGTTGAAACAACCGGCAGATTTCGGACGCGAACTTCCCTTTTTGATGGGTGTACATTGACATCCAACTCCCCCGCCGGGAAATGGAACGAAAGCACGAGGGCGGGAAACCTCCCGGAGGGATATACCGAAGCGAGTGCCGATGAGATAGTCCTGTTCAGCCCGGGATCCCGTACCGGTCTTCTGTTTACCAGGACATGGTGCCGGCTTCTCCTCCCGTAGGTCCGGTTGGGAGCGCTGATAAATCCTCTAACCCTGATGCCGTCAAGTTCAGATTCCAGGGGAAACAGGCCTCGAGCATCCGCGGCGCCCCAAAGGGCGGCAATCCTGTCCTTGAGATTTGACGCTGATGGAAATATGATTGGGGCCCCTCTGTCGGCATGGAACTCAAAATGGACATCGGGGCGTGCCAATGCAGCCTCCTCGACGGCCCTCAGGCACCAGGCCATCTCCGTCCCCCTGGATTTCAGGAATTTCCGGCGGGCCGGGATGTTTTGAAAAATACGTTCCAGCGAAGCGGTGGTCCCCCGCGAACGGGCGCAGGGCTCAACCTTTGAGAGCCTTCCGTTTCGGATCACCACACGCGTGCCCGAAGTTGACGAGCCATCCCAGGATTCCATAACAAACTTTCCGACGGCGGCAATGCTGGGCAACGCTTCGCCCCGGAACCCCATGGTCAGTATTTCTTCCAGATCCTCAGCCCTGGCGAGCTTACTCGTGGCATGACGCTCAATGGCCAAGAGGGCATTTTGTTCACTAAGGCCCTCACCGTTGTCGGCCACCTGGACAAGACGGGTTCCGCCGCCCTGGATATCCACGGTGATACGGGAAGCCGAGGCGTCCAGGGAATTCTCAATCAGCTCCTTGAGAACAGACGCCGGCCTCTCAACGACCTCCCCTGCCGCAATGAGATCTATCAGGCTGTCGGAAAGAACGACAATGGGACGGACGGTCATCCCTTCCCACCCTTCTCCCTTCCCCTGAGACGGCTGATCCGGTCGCGTATCTCCTTCAGCCTTTGCGCCACGGCCCTCTCTTTCCCCGCTTTCCCCGGATTGTAATAGCGCCTTTCACCAAACTCCTCCGGGAAGAAGCTGTGAACCGACAGGGAATAGGGCATCTCGTGTGAATACTGGTATCCCTTGCCGTAACTGAGCCCCCGCATAAGAGCAGTTGGAGCGTTCCGAATGTGAAGCGGAACCTGGTAGGCGGGCCGGCCGGCAACATCGCCCAGGGCCATTTTCCATGCCCTGTAAATGGAATTGCTCTTTGGGGCGAGCGCCAGGTAGACAACAAGCTGTGCCAGAACCAGGTCACCCTCAGGCGGCCCCATGAAGTCAAAGGCATCCCTGGCGGCAACAGCCTGCACGAGGGCATCAGGATCGGCCATTCCAATGTCCTCCACTGCGACCCTGGCCAGCCTTCTCAGGATGTATCTCCTGTCCTCTCCGGCTTCAAGCATCCTTGCCAGCCAGTATAGGGATGCGTCCGGATCACTTCCCCTGAGGCTCTTGTGTAGAGCGCTGATCACATTGTAGTGTTCTTCGCCGGTCTTATCATAGGCCAGGGCCTTTCCCTGGATGGCGCGTAGAACCTCGTCGGCCCCGACTTTCAATCTTCCTTCAACAGTTGGTTCAGCAACGAGGACAGCCAGTTCCAGCGCAGTCAACGCCCTTCTGGCATCACCGTCGGCGTTCCTGCAGATAGTCTCCAGGGCCTCTTCAGAAAGATCGGGATTAAGAGACGAAAGTTCACTGTCCTCCCTGGCGGCTCGAAGAAGAAGCTCACGTATCTGATCATCGGCCAAAGGGCTGAAGACAAAGACCTTGCTTCGCGACAGAAGGGCCGCATTCACCTCGAAGGATGGATTTTCCGTGGTGGCGCCTACAAGGACGACGTCCCCACTCTCGACGTAGGGCAGGAATGCATCCTGCTGCGCCCGGTTGAAGCGATGAACCTCATCAACAAAAAGAACTGTTCGTCTGCCGACGGCACGCCGCAGTCGTCTCGCCCCCGTCATGACCTGCTTCATCTCCCTGCTTCCCGAGGTGACGGCGCTGTACTCCAGGAATTGGGAATCCGTCCACTGGGCGGCAAGGCGGGCCAGTGTGGTTTTCCCCGATCCCGGAGGACCCCAGAAGATGACCGAACTCAGCCGGTCCTCCTCTATCATTTTCCTCAAAACCGCATCCTTTCCCACAAGGTCCTTCTGTCCGAGAAATCCGTCAAGAGAAATCGGGCGCATCCTGTCAGCCAGAGGCCTGCCTGCCTCCCACCCATCAGGTTTATCAGTGGGGCGGAAGAGATCCCCTGTGTCCGCATCCTTCATCGCAGCATCTCCAAAATACTTGATTTTTTTAGGCATATTTCATAAATTACCAAAGTTGATGACTTCGCAAAAAGTCATCAACGCGCCCGGGGAGGGCGCTCAGATCGATGACTTGCAACGCAGGTCCTTGATCTGTAAGGAAAGTGAAAATGACACTTTTCGCTTTCCGTTGAGCAAAAAGCCACGAATGGACTTTTTGCGACCCTATCAGAAAGTTATCCAAGGTGAAAGGGGACAACTTGATGGCAGGCCCCAAGATCCTCGTGGTTGACGACGAGGAAAACATACTCAGACTGATACGTTCCGGGCTTGAGGGACATGGATACGACGTCTCAACCCGGGCCAACGGGCTGGAAGCTCTTTTATTCATCGAGGACGTTAAGCCTCATCTGATCATTGCCGATATCATGATGCCGCGCCTGTCCGGGATTGATCTTTTAAAGGCGCTGAAAAACAAGAACGAAACCAGGAACATACCCGTAATTTTCCTGTCGGCGATGGACGAGGCAATGATGGTTCAAAAAGGTCTCGACATGGGTGCGGTTGACTACATTACCAAGCCTTTCAAAGTTTCCGAAGTCGTCGGGAAGATCCGTCACTACACCAATTTTACTGCGTAAACCCTGCAAGTTATCGTCAGCGGGCCTTTATGCCGGCGCTGACTGTGACAGGATCGCAAAAAGTTCGCCTGTCTGCGTACGACGCACAGGCAGGTTCGTGACTTTTACAACCCTGTTAAAAACAAGGAAATCTGGAATGTCGGTTGGAAACATACGTATCCTGGTAGTCGAGGACAATGTCAGCCTTAACGAGATCCTCTGCAAGATCATGGAGTCGGAAGGGTACAACCCCGTCCCCGCTTTTAGTGGAAGAGAAGCCATGGAAGCCATGTCAAACAAGGGGCCCTTTGACCTGGTTCTTCTGGATGTCATGCTGCCTGATGCCCAAGCGCCCCAGGGTGCGGCAATGGACGGCATTGAAGTATGCCGAATGATCAAAATCGACCCCAGGTTCGCAGACACACTCATCTTCATGGTCTCTGTGAAGGACCAGCCTGAGGATATCATGAGAGGAATCGATGCCGGGGCCGACGATTATATTACCAAACCGTTTAATACCACCCTGCTCCTTGCCAAGAGCAAGGCGATGTTGAGGATAAAAAATCTGCAGGACGAGTTGAGGGAGAAGAATCGTCTTTTAGAGGAGATGGCGATCACCGACGGCCTCACAGGCATCCCCAACTACCGTTATCTCATCGAGAAACTTGAGGAGGAGATAAAAAGAAGCCATCGGTACCACACTCCCATCACCATGATTTTACTCGACCTTGATGATTTCAAGAAGATCAATGACACATTCGGTCATCGGCATGGAGATTTTGTCCTCCGTGAGATCGCTGCAAGGCTGCAGCAGGGGCTTCGGGAGACCGATATTCTGGCCCGGTATGGGGGGGATGAATTCGCTCTCCTCCTGACCCAGACCGATAAGGTGGGCGGTCAGAGGGTAGCCCGGCAGGTTCTCGATTGTCTGTCCGAATCCATAGTCATCAATGACAGGGAACACATGATCCATGCCAGTCTTGGACTGGTTTCCTTCCCGGAGGGTACGGCCAAATCATCGGACGAGGTCATCATCTCGGCGGACACGGCATTATACAGGGCCAAGGAACTGGGCGGGCACCAGATCTACGCGGCCCCGTCTGAATCGGACGAATAACCAAGGGTTATTTTCAATCCTCCTCGGTCAGGGCGTGCATGAGGGTATTCCTGACCGCCTCGATTTCCTTCTCATCCACTATCTTGTTCCCCTTCAGGTCAGCCACGTAGAAGACGTCCACCGCCTGATCCACTTTGGTGGAGACTTTGGCGGTGTAAATAGACAGATTGGATGAAGCCAGGCTCGATGTTATGGCGTACAGGAGCCCGATCCTGTCGGTGGTATAGATATCGATAACGGTAAAGGAATCGGACACACTGTTATCGATGTCGACCCGGGTGGCCGCCGGCATGGCTGCCCTTTCCCTCCGGTCCAGCGGAAGGGACAATCTTCTTGCTTTCAGCAACTTATCGACGTCAAGCTCCCCGCCGACAACCTTGGCCAGTTCCCGGTTGACCATTCTGAATTTCATCCTGTCGCTGATGGGCTTCATTACGTTATCGGTCACGTAAAGAAGGTCGAACACAACTCCATCATTCCGGGTAAGAAGCTGGGCGCCGAGGATGTTAACGTTATTTGCAGTCAGGACACCGGCGATTCGAGAGAAAAATCCGGGTTGATCCTGAGCAACGATAAAAAGCTCCGTATATCCGCCCCTTCTGGCCCGGCGCCAGGAGGTAATAACGGGCCTGTTCCCTATTTTCAGGTGAAGCGCTACAAACTGCCCCAGAGCTCGTGGCCTGTAAACCGCGTACGCTCTCTCGGAAAGGGCGTCCAGCTCAGCCTGCACCAACCGGGGGTCAAATTCATCGGCGAGGGCCTTCGTGACTTTGGCCCTGGTTTTTTCAATCCTCTTTGAAAGGTCCTCACGAAAGGCCCCTCCTCCCTCGATCGCCCTGGCTGCTTCGAGAAAAAGTTCAGCGAGAAGGGATGCCTTCCACTCATTCCACACACCGGGCCCCACCGCCTTGAGATCGGCCATGGTGAGTAGAAACAGGAGTTTGAGTCTCCTGGGACTCCCCATCAGGTTTGCCACCTCCAGGATCGTTCTCTCCTCGTGCAGATCCCTGCGTTGGGCAACGTGAGACAGAAGCAGATGGTGTTTAATGACGAACCCCATGTCATCAACATCTTCACGGGACATTCCCATGCGTTTGGCGGCCCTCATGGCCATCACGGCTCCCTTATCGGCATGGTTCGCCCCACTTCCCTTCCCCACATCGTGGAGCAGAATGGTAAAAAAAAGGAGAAGCCGGTTGGCTTTCGTCTCCCTGTAGACTTCCTGATAAAGCTCAAGGGATGAATCGGAGGCAAGCGGTAGATCAACAAGCTCCCTGACAGCTCGGATGCTATGCTCATCCACGGTGTAGGTATGGTAATAATCGTGCTGCATCTTACAGAAGATGGGGGCGAACTCCGGGATATATTTCTTTAAAAACCCCAGCTCGTTCATTAACAGAAGGGTTTCATAGAGCCGCCGCTCATCAGACATGATCCTGAAGAAAGCGTCACGGCCCCTTTTTCTCTTACGGAACTCATTGTTGACCAATTTCAGGGATCTTCTGACCGCCAGGGCCACTTCAGGTGACAGTTCCAGGTTGGACTCCTG
The DNA here is from genome assembly GCA_002897695.1 of bacterium BMS3Abin14. NCBI lineage: Bacteria > bacterium BMS3Abin14. The sequence continues at coordinate 9,860 of BDTG01000016.1, read as the reverse complement.
AAACAGCCGGAAAGCCTTTAACATCCTTCCCGGGTACCGCTGGAAGAACTTCAGCGGATCAGTCGTGGTATGAATCTCTCCGCCTCTGGAGAAAAACCCCCTGCCCAGATCTTTCTCTTTCCAACGAGTCAGTATCCTGGGCGACCTCTTCTTTCGCTCGATGGAACGCTTGATTATGCTTCCCGTGATGTGGTGCACCTGCCCTGCGTGGGAATAATAGGTCTGCATGAACCTCTCGACGGCCAGCACTCCACGGCGTCCCTTAATCCCGAAACGTTCCGCCAGGTAGGGCTGCCGTTCCATGCTCAAAAGGTCTCTTGCGGCATTGGAAGCAAAGTGCAGCTCGCACCGGACCCTCATGAGAAATTCAAAAGAACCCTTAAGAAGTTGGAGGTCTTTCTCATCTAAAACGTTTAACTCTTTTATATTACAAAGCTTTTCAAGGTCGTCGGCGCCAAATAAAACTTTAGCGACCCACATGGCCGTATGCAAGTCCCGGAGTCCACCCATCCCCTCCTTAAGGTTCGGTTCCAGAACATAGATGGTGCCTCCGTGTTTTTTTAACCGTTTTTCCATAAGCTCCAGCTTGGTGGTCACAAACCGGCTGCCTATTTTATTCAACACCTTTCGCCGGAATTCTTTTCTGAAATTCGAGAAAAGATCCAGGTTCCCCTGGAGGTATCGTGCGTCCAGAAGGGAAGTCAGAACATCGTAATTTTCAGGAGCAAGGGCCATGCATTCACTCAGGGAACGGGTGCTGTATCCGACATCCAGACCGGTGTCCCACAATGTATAAAGGACCATTTCGGTGAATTCCTTGCTCCAATCCGTAACCTTTTCCGGGAGCAGGAAGATAAGATCCATGTCAGAGTGGGGAGCAAGTTCGCGCCTTCCATAGGAACCAAGAGCCATAAGAACAAGACGGTTATCCTGTTTTAGCCCCCTCTTCTCGGTATCTTTCGCCGCCCGTCTGTAGACAAAATCGATAAGCTCATCCATCAGTCTGGTCAGTTGAGAGACCACTTCGAGGCTGTCCATGCCGTTCCTGTGCTCCCACTTCAGTATGTTCCAGGCGACAAGGTATTCCTCCCGAAGCAGTTTGCCCAACCGGTTCCCCGATGGAACCGATCCGAGCTTATTCAGGTCCAGCAGGCTCATGTGTGACTGTTTCCGTCTGTGGCCGTTGCCAGTCCATCCACATAATCGAGAATGCCCCGAAGAATGGAACTACTGACCAGCTTCAGGTAACTGGGATCTCTCAAGAGCCTTTCTTCCGTTGGATGGCTGATAAAAGAGGTTTCAACCAGAATAGCGGGCATCTGGGCTCCAATCAGGACGTAGAAAGAGGCCTGTTTTACTCCATGATCTTTCACAAGTCTGTTTCTTTTGGAGAGCCCATGGAATAAATTCTCCTGGACAGACTCAGCGAGCATGCTCGATTGTTTAAGGTTGGAGGTTCGGGTCAGATCCAGAAGAATCTTCTCCAGATCAGCCAACGTCTGCTGGGTTATCGCATTTTCCAGAAGCGCTGTCTCACTGGAGTCCCTGTCCATAGCCACGCCCAGGAAGTAGGTCTCCACCCCGCGAGCCCGCCGGTTTCGACTGGCATTGGTGTGAATCGAAACGAAAAGATCGGCCAGATGGCTGTTGGCAAAAGCCGTCCTTTCATCCAGGCTGACATAAACATCTTTGTCGCGCGTCATCAGGACTCGGAATCCCTTGGCCTCAAGCATGGGTTTAAGCAGTTTTGCAATTGCCAGAGTCACATCCTTTTCCTTCAGCCCTCCCCGTCCCACGGCTCCTGGATCCTTTCCCCCGTGACCAGGGTCGAGCACAATGGTCTTCACTCTCAGGCCAAGCTGCTTGGCCAGGGGCAAGGGCGCTCCAGCCCCCTTGCCCGGCCTGCCTGCCTTTGAAGACGACGACCCGGCATCCCGGCCAAAAACGTCTACAACAAGCCTTGATGGGTTTTCCATTGTAAAGACGCGATCGTCCCCCATACTGTCAATATCAAGTACCAGACGAACCGTATCAGGATTGTACTGGCCTAATCTCGCCCTTAGAAGAAGCCCATCCTTGATGGAAATGGGGCTGGACAATGCGGAAGGAATACGGGCATTGTTCAGGTCGATATAAAGCCGGGGTGGTTTTCCGGTGCGCGGATCGCCTTTTAGACGATGCTCCTCGTAATTCAGCTTGTCTGTGGCATAGACAACTACCCTGGTGTATTCGGGATTGGACCAGTGCTTGACATCTGTAATGTTGACAGTCCTCCCAGGGCGTGTTTTGGCTTTGGCCCTGGTTCTGGTTTTAGAAACAGGAGGTTTTGGGGCAAAAGAGGCAAGCTGATTAAGCCTTTTTTTCGCCCGTGAGGCCATGTCCCCTTCAGGATAGGCCTTTACAAGCTTGGCGTAGGTACGATAGGCATCACCTTTGCGCCCTTTTTCCTCCTGTACCTGGGCCGCATTGAGCAGAGCATCGTCGGCCAGCCGGTTGCTCGGGAACCTGCTTTGAAGCTTCAAAAATGTTCCCAGCGCCCGGTCCAGATCAGCCCCGATCCAGGACCTGTGATAGAGCTTCCGGTAAAGAACCCCGACATTAAAAAGAGCATCCGGTGAACGGGAACAGGTTGGATACTTCTCGTAGATCGTGCTGAACTTTTCTATCACCTTCTCCCAACTGTCGTGGAACTTCTGCTTGCGATCACTCTTCAACAGCGAGTAGTAGTCCCTTTTCGCTGAATCGTACAGACGCTCACAGTAGGACGCCCCCCTGGCGGCCCCCAGTGGGAGAAGCACGAAGAAAATTGCGCTCAAAATGAAGCCGGTCAACAGGGTTCCGGATGTTTTTCTAGACATGTCGTTTCTTCATCGCGGCAAGAAAATTCATAGCCTCCAGAGGGGTCATTTCCTCCAGATCAATTTCTCTCAATTCTTTGATCAGTTCGCCTTCGTGCCCATCGAAAAGAGGCATCTGAGACTCGCTGTCCACCGGGGAAGCCATCGTAGCATCCAACTCGACATCACCGGCCACCGGCCTGGGGCGTCCCGTCGTGTCGATTGCCGTTTTCTCGAGATTTTTCAGGATTTCCCTGGAGCGTTCTACAACTTCATCGGGCAGGCCCGCAAGTCTCGCAACCTGAATTCCATAACTGCGATCGGCGGCCCCCTCCTGGACGTGGCGCAGAAAAACAAGGCGCTCTCCCCACTCCTGGATGGCAACGTTGTAGTTCCTGACCCCGTCACACGTCAGGGCCAGCTCAGTCAACTCATGGTAATGGGTTGCGAACATTGTCCGGCATCCGTTTCGTTCCCCGGAGAGAAGATATTCAGCAACCGCCCAGGCTATACTGATACCGTCAAAAGTGCTCGTACCCCGCCCAATTTCATCCAGGATCACCAGGCTGTCGGGTGTGGCATTGTTGAGGATCTCGGCGGTTTCCACCATCTCGACCATGAATGTGGAAAGCCCCCGGGAGAGGATATCGGAGGCCCCTACCCTGGTAAAGATGCGGTCCACCGGACTGATGAGCGCATCTCCGGCCGGCACGAAAGAACCTATCTGAGCCATGATGACGATGAGAGCGACCTGCCTCATGAATGTGGACTTACCGGCCATGTTCGGTCCCGTAATTATAAGCAGGCGGTTGTCCACACGGTCCAGATAGGCGCTGTTGGGAACGAAGCTTTTCCCTGTCTCCAACATCTCGAGAACGGGATGCCTTCCATCGGAGATAGATAACCTTCCGGCCATATCATCCTCAAGAATCTCCGGCCTCGCATATCCGGAGGTGTGAGCAAGTTCGGCCAGGGAAGTGTAACAGTCGGCGGAAGCCAATGCTCCGGCGACACCCTGAAGGGGGCTGGAGGATGCAATGACCCTGGAGCATATCTCCTCGAAAAGCAGTTTTTCCAGGGCTGCAATACTCTCATCGGCGTGCAGAATCCGTTCCTCCACCTCCCTTAGTTCCTGAGTGACGAATCTCTCGGCGTTAACCAGTGTCTGTTTCCGGGTGTAGCCCTCCGGGACCATATCACGGTGAGCATGCGTCACCTCGATGTAATACCCGAACACCCTGTTGAAGCCGACCTTAAGCGAGGCGATGCCGGTTCGTTCCTTTTCCCTCTTCTCCAGGTCGGAGATGAATTTCCTGCCGTCCCCGGCCAGGGATCGGATCTCGTCGAGTTCCGCACTGAAACCTTTCCTGATGATTCCACCTGCCTTGAGCCCAGCTGGGAGTTCATCGCTGAGGGAGGATTGGAGAAATTCCAGGAGTTCAGGCTTCTCGTCGAGTTCCTGCAGGATTCCGTCACCCATGTCGGAATCAAGCTCGGCGAGGAGGCCACGGATGGCTGGAACCTCCCTCAACGTCCGGCGCAGTGCACCCAGATCCCTGGGCACCGCGATCCCGGATCCCACACGGGAGACGATCCTCTCCAGATCGGAGACCTTCCGGAGCCTTTCCCTGATCGAGCCTCGAAGCAGGGGGTTTTCCACCAGCTCCTGAACAAGATTCAGCCGATCGTTGATGGCCTCGGCATTTTTCAGCGGCCGGACGACAAACTCCTTGAGAAGACGAGCCCCCTGGGCCGTTACGGTTCTATCCATCTGGTAAAGCAGGCTGCCCTGCCTGAGCCCGTGAGGCTGTGAACTCAATATCTCCAAGTTTTTCAGGGTGTTTCCGTCCAGGACAAGCCAGTCTTCAGATCTGATCACGCGGATTGGCCTCAGATGCCCAAGCCGATCTCCGTATACCTTCTGGAGATACCAGAGGGCCGCTCCGGCCGCTCCCGTGGCAAGCCGCAACCCCTCCAGCCCGAAGCCCGCCAGGGTGTGCACACCGAATAAGTTCTTGAGCGCCTCTTCCCCTGCCTCGGGGAAAAACCGGAAACCCTCGACCTTCGTCAGGTGGACGTCCCGGTCCGGTCCGTCCCCGAACGGTTCAAGACCATGGGCATTCTCCGGGAAGAGCACCTCCCTGGGGGCGAACTGCGCCATGACAACATCCAGCCGCAAAACAGCGTCCGGACCGGTCCACTGGGCGGCCCGAAAATCCCCTGTGGACGCATCCACCAGGGATAGGCCCACACCCTCTTTCGTACGATAAATCGAAGCAAGATAGGAGGGTTCTCGCGCATCGAGGAGGGATTCCTCCATTGCTGTGCCGGGCGTAACTATCCTTACCACTTCCCTTTTTACCAGGCCGCGGGCCTTCCCGGGATCCTCGACCTGCTCACAGATGGCCACTTTGTGCCCCGCCTTCAGGAGTCTGGTCAGATATCCCTCGGCCGCATGGTAGGGAATACCGCACATCGGTACGGCTTTTTCCTTGTTTTTCTCCCTGCTGGTCAGGGTGATTTTCAGGATGTCCGCAGCCAGAACTGCATCTTCCAGGAACATCTCATAAAAATCCCCCATCCTGAAAAAAAGGATGGCGTCCGGATGCTCCCTTTTGATGGAAAGATACTGCTTCATCATCGGGGTCGAGGCGGCTGTCAGATCAATGCCGGGTTGATTCATTTTTCCTGGATCCTCGCCTCGTACGATGTTGCGCCTTTGACTTTTTCCACATAGATCATCGCTTCAACCGGATCGGCGAAGGGCCCATAATCCAGATAATATTCTTCCCCTTCCCTGACTACCTGTACGGGAATATCCGTGCCGATCCCGGAGGAAGCAAGGTCGGTCGTGTCTCCCCTAACGGGACCGACGAGGACATGGTATCGCGCTATCCTCTCCGGAACCACCCTGGTGCCCTGCATTGCAAGCGATCGGAGAAATTCTTCCTCCCTGCCAATCCACCGGGAAAGGATTGGAATGCGGGGCAGGGCCTTCTTCAGCCTTTCCAGGGCATCACCCTGCCTGCCCTCCGCGACATCGCAAAGGGCCATCTTGATCTGGACATGGGCTCTGCCAAAGGCCGGCGCGTCAACTTGCGCCAGCCGATATCTCCTTATGGCTTCCCCATACCGTCCACTGGCGTAAAGCGCATCTCCAATGCCGGCAAGGGATTTCCATTCACTAATTTCACCGACGCCCTGACGGGTTTTCTCAAGTGCGCGCTCAAAATATTCCTTGCTGCGTCTGTATTTTCCGGTGAGAAGATAGATTCTCCCAAGCAGATACAGGGCCTTACCGGATTCCGGATTCGGGGATTCGGCGACCTTGTCAAGGAATGGAATAGCCTCCAGGAGCCGGCCCGACATGAAATGAGCTTGCCCCATCAGGAGAAGGTCCTGCGAGTGGGCAGCGAATGCTGGTCTGGAAACAGCCAAGAACAGGGTTGTGATAAGCAAAAAAGCCGGCAAGACAAGGACGGCCTCTAACCGGGGCCTGGAGGCTATCCGGTAATCCAATTCAGATCGTCTCCGTCCTTTCCTCCCCGGTGTCGTCGTTCAGTGTGTCGTTCGGGGTTTCGTCTTCCTGCTTTGCTGCGGCGGGGGGCCGGATATCCGGTTCGACCTGTGCCTCCTCAGGGGCATAGGCACGATCCATGGTTAGCCCGGTTTCGGTGGGGCCCTTTTCCCTCTTTGCAAGTTCTCTTTTCAAGCGCTTTGTTTCCCTCTCGGCCTTAAACAGCCGGAACCTGGAACGGATATCACCGGAGAAACCGATGACGACCGCCGAAAGGTATCCGATACCGAAGGCGATGATCATGAACAGGGAAAGGGGCAGACCGATCGAGTGCCAGCCGAAGTAGTTCAGAGTTGTCGTCTGTGCGTTCTGCTGAATGAACCCCGCGAGCACCAACGCCAGCAGCAAAACCAGAAGTGCCTGTAAGTATTTCATCCCCCTCACCTCGCCGGCTTTCAACGTTAATGGTTATTAATGGTTTTCGAAACTTCCGCCGATATTACAGCCCCGTGAAGATGGGAGCAAAAGTTCTGTAGGTCGTTTCCAGGGCCTCCGGTATTACCCTCGTCCCTGAAATGACAGGCATGAAATTGGTGTCGCCCTGCCACCTGGGCACGATGTGAAAATGCAGGTGATCCTCAACCCCGGCGCCTGCCGATTTTCCTAAATTCAGGCCGGCATTGAAACCTTCAGGATTCAGTGCCTTCGCCAGGACTTTCAAACTGGATCGAAAAAGTTCCATCAGGTCGAGGTATTGGCCCGGTGAAAGTCCGTTGAGGTCCGCCGTATGCTCATTGGGCGCCACCAGGATGTGCCCATTGTTGTAGGGATAGCGATTCATGAGCACCATAGCACTCGACGTCCTGTAGAGCAGGAGGTTGTCCTCGGAGGGCTCAGCATCAATAAGACGGCAGAAGATACACCCACCCTCTTTTTCCCCCAGTATATATTTCATTCGCCACGGCGCCCAGAGTATCTTCATGTTCCTCCAAACCGTCAGCTCAGGTTACGGTTACCTTCAGCGGATTATATCATCACGGGTACTTTAGTCCAGAGGGAACAGCAAAAAAAAGCCTCCTCCCTCACTGTGCCGCGGCCATGGGGGGTGCGATCCTGGTCCTCAGTGTGGTTGAAAAATCGCCATCTGAAAGTTTAATCTCGATCTCTATCTCCAGTGGTATTTTTCCATGATCACTGCCTCCACCTGTATCGAGGCTGTCCCATTCATCCACCCAGTCCCGGCCATCATAGTAGCGGAGGTTAAAAGACCTGACTTTGTCGGAAACCACATTGCTCACACCACCTTCATCATAGGCTCCCGACGGAGGCGACTGCTCCCTGCGAAAAAGGGTACTTCTGCCCTCCTCGTCGAATGTGAGGCGGTAAGCCACCTCCGCAAGGTCCCCCCGGGAGGCCTGTGGGTCAACAGGCAGGGTCGATGTGGTCAGGAACTGAACTTCATCGGAGGGTATATCCTCGTGGAATACATCACTACCCACAAAAAAAGGGATAGTCCCTTCCCTCCGAAAGGTCCCCGCAAGGTCCTCGGTGATCAAATTCATAATGGAGCCGGCCTCCATGCTCAGGTTCATCTGCCTGTCAAGAGCACGGGATCTTTTGGTGCTGGAAAACACTACCGAGAAGGCCACGCCGGCCATAACAGCCAGGATTGTAAAGGCGACCATAACCTCGATCAGGGTGAAACCTTTTTCGGGCCCTCTGCTCAAGTGGTTCATATTACTGTTCGACAGGGTCGCAAAAGGTCCATTGACGGCTTTTTACTCCTTGGCCGGTTCAGGCCAGTTTTCAGTGTTGAACATGTTTTCGGGATTTTCCCAGCACTCCCTGGAACAGAAATCAATCGGGTCGAAACAACAGCACCACCCTGAAAAGGTAGTTTCATAGGGTTCCCCTTCAATCTTCTCTCCACAGCTTTCGCACCAGAGGTTCACTGTGCCGGTGGTGCAAAGCCTGGACTGACTGAAAAAAGTGTTCATGTTGCACCTCGTTCCAGGTGTTGACAGGGTCCATCCGCCTTCGCATAAAGCTACGGCGGACAGGGGTTCCGGGTTCCAGGGTTTAACCTCAAACCTCAAACTCCCAAACCTCAAACTTTTTTTAATCCCAATTGTCGGTATTATACTCCTCACTGGCCTCCCAGCAGTTCTTGCTGCAAAAGTGTACCGGTTCGGAAGAAGCGCAGACCCCGGAAAAACTCATCTCATAAGGTTCCCCTTCAATCTTTTTACCACATTCGGCACAGTAAATGCTTATGGTTCCGGCGGCGCCCATTTTGGAATCCTTGAAATTGCTCATCTCGATATCGTTCCCCTGTCCGCCGCATGGTTTCGTCACTGACAAACTTTTTCTCCCAGAAGGCTTTCATAGCAGATTAACCCGGGAGGTTCAAATCCTGCCCTCCTGTCAAACCGTGCCTTTAGATGCAGCGTAGTGCCCATTTAACGGACAAAGCAAATTCTCTACATAAAACGCTTGGAAAAAAGGAAAGCCCCAAAGGCATCGAGCCATCGGGGCTTTCGAATAATTTCTGGCAACGACCTACTCTCCCACCCCGTCGCCGGGGCAGTACCATCGGCGCTGAAGGGCTTAACTTCCGTGTTCGGAATGGGAACGGGTGTATCCCCCTCGCTATAGTCGCCAGAAAATCTGAATTCTGAAGATTAAGGTTAATTTCGCCATCGCCTGGACAGGGAACAAAACCTGTCAAAGGTAAATAGAAAGTGGTCAAGCCTCACGACCGATTAGTACCGGTTAGCTGAATGCGTCACCGCACTTACACACCCGGCCTATCAACCTTGTAGTCTACAAGGGGTCTTCAGTCCACGCAAGCGCGGAGGGGATATCTAATCTCAGGGGAGGCTTCCCGCTTAGATGCTTTCAGCGGTTATCCTTTCCGAATGTAGCTACCCAGCGATGCCCCTGGCGGGACAACTGGATCACCAGGGATCCGTCCACTCCGGTCCTCTCGTACTAGGAGCAGCTCCCTTCAAATATCCTACGCCCACAGAAGATAGGGACCGAACTGTCTCACGACGTTCTAAACCCAGCTCGCGTACCGCTTTAATGGGCGAACAGCCCAACCCTTGGGACCTACTTCAGCCCCAGGATGCGATGAGCCGACATCGAGGTGCCAAACCTCCCCGTCGATGTGAACTCTTGGGGGAGATAAGCCTGTTATCCCCGGAGTACCTTTTATCCGTTGAGCGACGGCCCTTCCATGCGGAACCGCCGGATCACTAAGACCTGGTTTCCCATCTGCTCGACTTGTAGGTCTCGCAGTTAAGCTCCCTTATACCTTTGCACTCTACGGCTGGTTTCCAATCAGCCTGAGGGAACCTTTGTGCGCCTCCGTTACTTTTTAGGAGGCGACCGCCCCAGTCAAACTACCCACCAGACAATGTCCCCGACCCGGATTACGGGCCTAGGTTAGAACCCAAGAACAATAAGGGTGGTATTTCAAGGTCGGCTCCACCCCAACTAGCGTC
>BDTG01000015.1 GCA_002897695.1 bacterium BMS3Abin14 | reverse complement strand
CGGAAAGCATCTTCTACTTTCCCCTCGATCTTCCTTTCGCGGTTTCCCGGTCGTTTGCCCGGGTCCATCCTTCCATGTTCATCACCGCCGAGACAGAATTCTGGCCCAACTTCTTTTTTTGGTGTTTTTTGCGCGGTGTCCCGGTCATTGTCGTCAACGGGAGGATCTCGGACCGGTCCTTTGTACGTTACCTGAGGTTTCGATGGTTTTTTCGGCCGTTTCTTCAGAGGGTGTCGCTCTTTCTCATGCAGAGCGAAGAGGACGCCAGACGGATTCTGGCTCTGGGCGCGTTGGAGGGGAGCGTCGAAGTGACGGGGAACACGAAGTACGATGTGAATTCCGTTCCGGCGGAACTGCCCGTTGAGGTGCGTAACTGGGCGGAAAGTTCCTTTCTTCTTGTGGCCGGCAGCACCCACGGGGGGGAGGAGGAGATCATTCTGAACGCCCTGGAGATGACAGGGCTTTCCGACGTCCGCCTGGCGTTGGTTCCAAGGCACCCCGAGAGGTTCAATGAGGTCGCCGACCTCCTTGCCGATCGGGGAATCCCATTCGCGAGGCTGAGCGGCATCGTGGATGGCCGGGAAATCAGCGAGCGAGTAATCCTCGTGGACGCCATGGGCGTTCTGGACGGGTTCTACGAACAGGCTGACGCCGCCTTTGTGGGGGGGAGTCTCGTCCCTGTCGGTGGGCACAACCTCCTGGAACCGGCCATGCACGGGGTCCCCGTACTCACCGGGCCCAACCTCCAGAACTTCCGCGAGATCACGGATGCACTGATCAAGGCGGGCGGATGCCGGATCGTGGAGGATGGGGATTCCCTCGCCAATGCCCTTCGCAGCCTGAAAGACAACTGGCAGGAATGGGAGCGGATGGGAAATGCCGCGAAGTCGGTTTTCGCCCGAAGGACGGGAGCCGCCCGCAGGGATGTGGACGCTATTTTTAGCCTTCGGTAGGGGCTTTCTCAAGTTGATACAGAAGTGTAGAATATTTTGTCACCATCCACTTTTTCAAAGAACAGGAGCATCCCAGTGTTAAACGAAAGATCTATTCTGGTAACAGGAGGAACCGGCTCATTCGGGCAGAAGTTTATCGGGACCGTTCTCTCTAAATTTCCCCATGTGAAACGAGTGGTGGTTTTTTCCAGGGATGAACTGAAGCAGTTCGAAATGGCCCAGAGGTTCCCTCCGGGGAAATATCCGCAATTGCGTTACTTCATTGGGGACGTGCGGGATAAAGACCGTTTAAAAAGGGCCATGGAGGGGATTGACGTTGTTATCCATTCGGCCGCACTTAAACAGGTTCCCGCTGCCGAGTATAACCCGTTCGAATGCATCAAGACCAACATAATGGGAGCGCAGAACGTAGTCGAGGCGTGTCTTGATTCAAATGTTAAGAAAGTCATCGCCCTCAGCACGGACAAGGCGTCCGCCCCGATAAACCTTTACGGGGCGACCAAGCTTTGTTCCGACAAGCTGTTCGTCGCGGCCAACAACATCAAGGGCAAGCGGGATCTGAAGTTCTCGGTGGTGAGGTACGGAAACGTCATGGGAAGCCGCGGCAGCGTGGTGCCGTTCTTCATGGAAAAACGGAAGGAGGGCGTCCTGCCCATCACCGACGAACGGATGACCCGCTTCAACATTACCCTTCAGGATGGGGTTGATTTTGTTGTAAAAATTCTGCAGCGGATGTGGGGCGGGGAGATTTTCGTGCCAAAAATTCCCAGCTTCAGGATAACCGATCTGGCTGAAGCGGTAGGCCCGGGATGCAGGAGGGAGTTTGTCGGTATCCGTCCAGGGGAGAAACTCCATGAGGAGATGATCACGGAGACCGACGCCCTCAGCTCCATCGAATTTGAGGATTATTACGTCATTCTGCCCGCCCTCAGGTTCATTACGGCGGAAAAATACATCACCTCAAACGGTGGGAAGCGGTGTCCCGACGGTTTTCGCTACAGCAGCGGCACCAATTCGGAATGGCTCACCATTAATGATATCCGCGACCTGATCCGGCTGAATGTCGACCCGGATTTTTCTGTTTGATGACTTCCTCATAGGGAGCTGATTTGAAGAAAAAAATCATCCCGTACGGGCGGCAGGCGATCGCTGAGGAAGAGATTGGCGCTGTCGTTGACGTCCTCAGGTCCGACTGGATAACGCAGGGACCCAGGATCGCCGAGTTCGAAAGGGCGGTGGCGGACTATTGCGAAGCCGAATACGCTGTTGCTGTATCCAGCGGTACGGCAGCCCTTCATCTGGCGGCGATTGCAGCGGGTTTTGGACCCGGGGATGAGGTTATTACGTCTCCCAACACCTTCGTCGCTTCCGCAAATTGCGTCTTTTACACCGGTGCAAAGCCCGTCTTCGCCGACATAGACCCGGGCACCCTTTGCATCGACCCCTTGGAGATTGAGGAAAAACTGGCATCCGCCACCAGGGGTGTGATACCTGTGCACTTCGCGGGGCAGCCCTGCGACATGCCCGCCATCTGGAAGATCGCCCAGGAGAACAATCTGACTGTCATTGAGGACGCTGCCCACGCCCTGGGCGCCTCCTACAGGGATCAGGGCAAGACCTGTAGGGTCGGGTCCTGCGCCCACAGCCATATGACCACGTTCAGCTTTCACCCCGTCAAGCATATTACCACCGGCGAGGGTGGGGCTATTACCACCAATGACCCGTTGATTTACGAAAAACTCCTTCAATTGCGCACCCATGGCATCACGAAAGACCCGGCCCTCCTTTCCAGGGTCGACGGACCCTGGTATTACGAAATGCAGGACCTGGGCTTTAATTACAGGATAACCGATTTCCAGTGTGCCATTGGATTGGAGCAGATGAAGCGGCTGGACGGATTTGTCGCCCGACGGCGGGTGATCGCCCAGGAATATACAGAGGTATTTTCCGGCGAGGGAGAGATAACTCTACAACGGCAGCGGGAGGGAAGCGAGTCATCGTGGCACCTGTTCGTGATCCGAGTTCCGACACAAAAAAGGCTGAGAATTTTCAACGGCCTCAGGGAAAAAGGAATCGGTGTCCAGGTCCATTATATCCCGGTTCACCTGCAGCCCTGGTACCGTAAAAATCTCGGGTGCCGGGAAGGTGATTTCCCCCGGGCCGAGGAATACTATTCGGGGGCTGTGACCATCCCGTTGTTCCCGGAGATGTCCAGGGAGGATGTGGAGTATGTCATCGAGACTGTTCGGGAAGCCGTCAGGGGTGAGATAGGATGAAGCCCGTTTTCGTGGCCGAGGTTTCCAGCAATCACAACCGGGATCTTGAGCGGTGCATCCGGTTCATAGATGCTGCCGCCGATTCGGGATGCGATGCGGTGAAGTTTCAGCTTTTCAAGGTGGAGGAGCTTTTCGCCCCGGAGGTTCTCCGGCGCAGCGAGGAACACCGGAAAAGGAAACTCTGGGAGCTTCCGGTCGAGTTCCTGCCCGACCTGAAGAAGAGGTGTGATGAAAGAGTGATCCGGTTCGGCTGCACGCCGTTCTACCTGAAGGCGGTGGACGAGCTTCTGCCCTATGTCGATTTTTTCAAGGTCGCCTCCTACGAGCTCCTCTGGAACGACCTTCTCACCGCCTGCGCCCGAACCGGAAAACAGGTCGTTCTTTCCACCGGGATGGCGACCATGGAGGAGGTAGGTGAAGCTGTCGGTACGCTGAGGGACGCCGGTTGCACGGACCTTGTCCTTCTCCATTGCGTGTCGGGTTACCCGACACCTCCTGATGAATGCAACCTCGCCGCCATCGAGACCCTGCGCGAGGCCTTCCGTTGCCCGGTGGGATGGTCCGATCACAGCGTGTGCCCTGGGGTCATCCACCGTGCAGTAAACCGGTGGAATGCGGATATGGTGGAATTTCATCTCGACCTGGAGGGAAAGGGAAAAGAGTTCGAAGCGGGGCACTGCTGGCTTCCGGACGGGATCAGCGCGGTGATAGGCGACGTTGCTGTGGGTGCCGATGCCGACGGCAGCGGCCGCAAGGAACCGGCGCCTTCAGAGCTTTTCGACAGGGAATGGCGCGCCGATCCGTCGGACGGTCTGCGGCCGCTAAAGAGGATCAGGAAGGGTTTCAATGGCTGAACTTCGAGTAGCCGCCATCGTCCAGGCGAGAATGGGGTCCAGCCGTTTTCCCGGCAAAGTCCTGAAGCCCTTGGCGGGCAAGCCGGTCCTCTGGCATGTCATCCATCGCCTGAAAAAATGCGGGACGGTTACCGACGTTGCGGTGGCTACATCGGTGAACCGTGTCGACGATCCATTGGTGGAATTCTGTGCGCGAGAGAAGGTCCCCTGTATTCGGGGTTCGGAGGAAAATGTTCTGGATCGCTACAGGCAAGCCGCGCAGGCGTTGGAAGCGGATGTGATTGTGAGGGTGACCGGTGACGCGCCGCTGGTGGATCCAGAGATTATCGACCGGCTGGTCAGGGCCCTCATCGAACAGGATGCCGATTATGCCACGGGAGACTCTCAAACAACAACCATCCACGAGGGGTTTTCCCCCTTCAGCCGCCGTGCATTGGACAGGTTGCTCGCAGAGGCTTCCGGGGAAAATTCGGCCAGGGAACATGTGACTGCCTATATCAAAGAGCATCCGGAGAGTTTTCGGACTGTTCACATTTCCATGCCGGAGGAACACCGCTTCGAGGGTGCGCGGCTGTCGGTGGATACACCGGCCGATCTGCGGTTTATGGAGGAGTTATACTCCGGGCTGAAAGCCGCCCCGGGGGATGCCGATGTCGCCGATGTGGTCCGTCTCCTGACTGAACATCCCGACCTCCTTGAACTCAATACCGATGTTCGCCAGAAGACCGCCGGCGAGAGGACACGGCGGGCCATCATCCGATGCGACGGGGACGGAACGGTTGGCCTGGGCCACGTGGTTCGCTGCCTGGCCCTGGCGGAGGAACTGCGGACTGTGCACAGCTGGGGGGTTACCTTCGCCATGGCCGCCGGTGAAACAGGATTTCGGAT
>BDTG01000014.1 GCA_002897695.1 bacterium BMS3Abin14 | reverse complement strand
TTCATGACACGGCGATGGTCGGCAAAGACATAGCCCGGTGCGGGCCTCAAACGTTTCCCCTCTATGAGCCAGCGGGTGATGATTCTGACCCCGTCCTGAAGCAGAAGAGAGTCCATAGGATAATGGATATTGGTGTCCACATGGGTGGAGTCCAGTCGAACCTTGCGGCCCTTCTCCATATCCCTGGACACGGCATGCCGGACAAAGATGTTGTGGATCTTCTCCCATGTGCCGACCGATACGGACTTGATGTTCTCCTGAAGAGTGGAGCCTCCAAAAGATTGCGTCGGATTCAGACGGGCGAACGTTCGGAAAGTCAGAGAATCATCAAGATGATAAGACAACTCATCATAGGTCATAGTCCGGTACTGCTTCAGTATGGTGCAACGCAAAACCTGCTCGGCGGTCATCCCGGTGCGACCTGTATCTGTACGATTGTCACGAACAAGGTCACCGTAGACCAGATCAAGAACCTCCGGATTGTCATCAACGATCAGGGAAATGGCGGCCAACTCCTTGGCAACCTTGTGCCCCGGCATCGTGTAAAATATACTCATCTGATCCAACTGTTTTTCACGCATTTTCTACCTCCGGCAACAGGGTTTATTCAATAATATCAATATGTTACCGAAATCGTGTATGATAAACAAAGGAAAATACAAACAAAAAACACACAATTTGCTAATATTATCAACAGGTTAGAGTTTACGGATGGACACTAGACTACATTGCCATGGACATCAAGGCACCGCTTGAATTGTATGCCCGTCTGGCAGGCGTAAAGATTGATGAGGAAAAAATTCTCCGGAGCATCCACCTTATAGCCGGAAGCGGAGTTCCCCATGAGTTTCGAACAACAAACGTAGAGTCCCTGCTGTCAACGCGTGATATAGAGAAAATCCGTTCTCTGGTCCCGGATGGATCATCATATCGGATCCAGAAGTTCCGAAAAGAAACGGCCATGGAGGGCTTGCTTCGCTAGTGCCGGTCTGACGGCCGACCGCCTACCAGGCATTTTCCAGCAGCTCCACCAGGTCACTCCGGATCACCCGGCGGGGATTCCAGAAGGTCTGGGGATCGGTCATGACATCACCGGCAATCGTCTCCGCCTGCCCCTCGGGAAGACCTAATTCCCGGAGCGTTTCAGGCAATCCCAAACGCCTGATCAAATTTTCCACAACGGTGACCGCACATGGTTGGCCGCTTGCATCATCATGAGGGACCAAGTCCCTTATGAATCGCAAAGATTGTTCGAACAGATGAATTAAATGGGACCTGCATAGGAGAGGAACTTACCGTCAGGTAGTGAGGATCAAACACAACTTTCATGAACCTTCCAGTAAATGATACAGACACATATTTTCCGGTTATCCTGGAGCGTAATCTGGCGACTTCATGAGGAGATAGCAGGGATAAGCGCAAAAAACCGGATCGGCGACAATCTACCGCCAAGCTTTAAATGTGTATAAAACATGAGTGAACGTTCATTCATAATCCAAAAAACAGGCCGGAATTGGAAAGTTGTTGACAATAAGGCCCTGTTAATCTATAAATAAATGAGCGTTCACTCATTCATAAATAGAAGAAAAGGCGGTTCCTCGCTGTTTCATGTGGGTAAATTGAATTGCAGCTTCCCAGCGATCAGATAAGCCATGGTGACCAGGTTCCTGTTGATTCGGTATCCCCCGCCTCTATGCCGGAGATGAAAACGGGAGACATGTCACTGCAGAATTGAGTAATAGATTCCGGGGCACCTCCATGTTTGAAAGGTTGAATATCATCTACCCGCTCAAAACAGCGAGGAACCCCTTATATACTTGTCTGCATAAGGTCTTTTTGGGGGTGGCCTTTTCATAAATGTGGTGCAGCAACTGGAGAATGCCGTCGATCCAGCGTCTGTACCCATTATAATTGTGTTGCTTTGGCAAAACAGGAAAGGAGGGATTTTGGCCGATCATCAACTACCTAAGGTAGGTAAAGGGCTATATAACACTTACCAAAGCTACCTTTTATAATTTCTTATTAGAAGGGAGTATTAAAATGAGAGATCTATTACTTCGTAACGCACGTGTTTCCGACGACCAGGACTTAACGGATATATCTGTCGAGGATGGGGTAATAACTGGGGTAGCCCCGCAGATTTTGAGCGGGGAGGATATCGAAATTATTGACATACAGGGTCACGTTGTCATTCCAAGTCTCGTTGAGAGTCACCTGCATCCGGACAAGGCCTTGCTGGAAGAACGTATGCCGAATGTTTCCGGGACCTTAGCTGAGGCTATCCATAATACCGGTGTCTTAAAAGCAAAATATACCTTAGATGATGTGATCGAGCGGGCTGAGACTGTGCTGCGTTGGTCAATGATGTATGGTTCGACAATCATGCGGGCGCATCCGGATGTTGATCCGATTGCCAAGCTACTTGGCGTGCAAGCTCTGCTGGAGCTGCGAAAAAAATACGCGGGATATCTTGACTTGCAGATTGTTGTTTTCCCACAAGAGGGTATCATCAAAGCGCCCGATACCCTGGAACTCATGGAAGAAGGTATCCGGCTGGGGGCTGATGTTGTCGGAGCTTGTCCTTATAACGAGACAGACCTTAACGACACCAATCGTCATCTGGAAATAGTCTTTAAAATGGCAGAAAAACATGGTTTGCCCCTGGATATGCATGTGGACTTTACGGATGATGTCGATGATCCACGGTATATGACTACGGAAACCATTTGCGACATGACGACGGCTTATGGCATGCAAGGCAAGGTAGCCTTGGGGCATGTGACAACTCTTGGAGCCTTGGATGTAGACAAGCACGGGCCCTTATTCGACAAAATCGCCAAGGCCGATGTAACCATTATGCCTTTACCGGCAACGGATATTTATCTCAATGGGCGTAAGGATAAGAAAAATGTCCGGCGTGGGATGGCACCGGTTCAGGCCCTGTTGCAACATGGTGTTAACGTTGTCTTTGCTTCCAATAATATTCGCAATGCCTTTACGCCTTTTGGCAATGGTAACCTTCTACCGATTGGCTATCTATTGGCGGAAACACATCACATGGGTTCAGCCGAGCAACAACGGGAAGTCTTGAAGATGGCTACCTATAATGCTGCCAAGTGTCTGGGGATCGAAGATACCTATGGCATTGCCAAGGGCAAAAAAGCGGACCTGGTTGTGTTTGACTCCAGCAGGTTATGCGATGTAATTCAGGATCAACCGCTTGCCCTCTATGTAATTAAAGGCGGCAGGGTAGTCGTGGAAAATCAATTGGAGACCAAATTGGCCGAAAAATTACGGTGAAATTACGGTAAAAATGATGGAAAGGAAGAGGTGTAAAACGTTATGAAAAATCGGATTCCCTCTGAGATTGTAGCTTCAGTTTTAGCTGCAACAACGGTTATCTTATCACTGCCTCCGACAAATTTTCCTCCCTGGGCTGTCTTTATTACCTGGGCCGGGACATTTGCTGCCGGAGGTCCCACTAAAGAAAACCTCAAAAAGCTTTGGCCGGTTATGCCCTTGGGCTCGTTTACAGCCATGATTATCGTTTTGGTAATACAAACTACGGCACCGATGTTTCCGGGTAACTGGGGTATTCTGGGCCAAATGATTATCATCTTTGTCTTTAATGCTTTGATGATGTCGCTTGGCCGGACAAAGCTATTTCAGTTTGTTCCCGGTATGTTCTTCGGATTTGCCAGTTATTTTGCAACGTATTTCGGTGGCTGGGGACCGACGAAAGGTAATTTATTTGCGGCTTTCATCGCCGTGGTCATCATGAATTTCCTAGGTCCAATCTATGCTTGGCTGAATGTTAAATTGTCATTCCCGGTGGAGGAAAAATAAGGTTAGGGTCCCGAAAGGCAAGTGTGTACAGCCACCGGGGTGCAATTTGGCTGACACACTTGCCCCCTTGTTTGGGCAGGCCGGGGCGTATGAAGTTTGACGAACGCTTCAAACGGTTTGTCTACCGAAGTTGTTTTAATCGAATGCAGGAATCGTTGCTCTCCGAGCAAGGTTATGGTTCCGGGGCTTTGCCTTCTGAACGACTCCTTGTTACAACCAATCCTGAGTTGTCCCCACAGATCAGGAAAGGGGTAACAGATGGGCCGTTTTTGGCAATAACGCAGACGATTTGGAATTGCCGATACCATGTTGCTTGGACACCCCGAAATATGGCGGACCCGTAATCTGCCTGTTCATAAGCTGACCGGCATCTACAGCGAGTTCCGCTGTCGTCCGGCCAGGGAGTTGTACACCATGCCGGGATGGAACCAGCGAGTCTGGATATCGTCGATTACATGGAGATGTTCTACAACTGCATGCGGTGTCATTCCTACCTCGGATGTCTGAGCCCAAAAACATTTGAGGAGATGTCGCTCTCAAAAAGGTTGCTGAAAAAAGTGTCGATTTTTACTTTACCAGGTCACTTGGCTCCGGCAACACCACAGACAGGACAAGAGAAAGTGTTGCCACGAGGAAAATCTATGGTGATGTCCAAGTGTTTGTCCTCCATGGAGAAACCCAAGTCCTTCACCTTCCAAGGGGGAGGCAATCCAGGCGCTTCCGCAAACAGAAACTTCATATCCATAAGGGGCACCTCCATATTTGAAAGGTTGAACCCTCATTTTAACCTACTCAAAACAGCGAAGAGCCGAAAAATATTGCTATGACTAAAAGAGTTGATAAACGCTCTGCCATCCTTCAGGCGACAATGGAGATGATCGCAGAGAACGGTTTTCATGGATCTCCAACGTCCATGATCGCTGATCGGGCAGGTGTCAGCGTTGGGACCATCTATCGTTATTTCAGGAGCAAGGAGGAACTTATCCATGCTCTGTATGGTGAACTTGAAAGCAGGCAGCGGACCTTTATTCTGAAAGGCTATTCCGAGGACCTGCCGTTCAGGAAGCGGTTTTTTCACCTGTGCCGCAACATGTACCTGTATCTTATGGAAAATCCCCTGGAGTTCAGCTTTGTTGAGCAGTATTCCATGTCCCCATATGGTGTAGCGAATTTGAGGCGAAGACTGGACAGTTATATTGAACCTTTTCACGCCCTTTTCAAGCAGGGCGCGGAGCAGCAGATCATCAAGGAACTGCCTCTCATGCTGCTGTTCGATCTGACCTTTGGTCCCATGATCAATGCCATAATGGATCACAATTCCGGCCTCCTGGTCCTGGATGATGATCTTATAGACCGGGCTATTGGAGCAACATGGCATGCTGTAAGAAGGTGATCTACTACGAAAGGAGAAAAAGATGATCAAGTCGAAAAAGGCTGAAGTGGCTCAAAATGTTCTGAGGGTTTTCATGGTGATAGCGGTGACCACGGCTGCCGTCCTCGGCACCATCGGGATTTCCGCGGCGGCCATTGAGCTGAAATTCCACCACGACCTTCCGGAGGACAGCGCCCAGCACCTGGCGGCTGAGAAGTTCAAAACGGCAGTGGAAAACAGAACCAACGGCGGGATCAAGGTGAAGATCTTTCCCAGCAATGCGCTTGGAAACGACGTGGAGGCGACACAGCAGATGCAGTTCGGCGCCATTCAGGGTGGCATCATTCCCACGGCAAAGCTGAGCAATTTCGTGCCGGCCCTGCAATTGATCGATTTGCCCTTCCTGTTCCCTTCCCCTGCCGTTGCCCACAAAGTCCTTGACAGCAAAACCGGCGACAGGCTTCTTGCCACCCTTGACAAGGTCGGCCTTAAAGGAGTCACCTTTTGGGAGAGCGGATTCAAGCAGTTCACCTGCAACCATCTTATTCAGAAACCCTCGGACTTCAAGGGTTACAAGGTCCGGGTCATGCAGAGCCCCATAATCATGGAGCAGTTCAAGGCTCTCGGTGCGAATCCGGTGCCCATCTCCTTTGGCGAAACCTACAACGCCCTTCAGCAACACGTGGTGGAGTGCGAGGAGAACCCCCTCGTTTCCATCACCAAGATGAAGTTCTACGAAGTCCAGTCGAACCTGATCATCAGCAACCACGCGTACCTTGGCTACGCTTTCGTCTTCAGCAAGAAGTGGTTCGACGGACTGAAGCCGGAATATCAGAAGATCCTTGTTGACACTGCACGGGAGATGACGAGCTTCGAGCGTGAGGAGACCGCAAGACGTGAGGCAGGGTACCTCAAGACGATCCGGGAGAGCGGAACCATCGTTACCCGGCTCAGTCCGGAGCAACTGGTGAAATTCCAGGAAGCCACTCGTCCCGTTTACAAGAAGTTCGCTAACCAGATAGGCCAGAACCTTCTGGACGCCTTCTATCAGGAAATCAAGAAGGACAGTAAATAGTTAAGCCCCATGGTTTGAAGCCTGCAGCCTCGCTGGAGGCTGCAGGCTTCAAATTGGAGGCATTAATTCTAAAACAGGCCTGGGTTGAGTTATGACAAAAATGTCTAAATTGGACGCGGTTCTATCAAAGACTGAAGAATTTCTGCTCGGGGTTCTAATGACAACCGCATCCCTAGTGCTGTTCGCCAACATTATTGCCCGTTACGTGTTCAACTGGGGTTTCCCCTGGGCTGAGGAGCTGGTTCGTTACGAGATCATCTGGATGGTGTTCCTCGGCGGTAGCGTCGCCGCGAGGCAGGGGCTCCACATCGGGGTCGACCTCCTTGTGAGGTTCGCGCCACGGCCCTTACGCAAACCGATTAACATTTTGATCAATGTGATCTCCCTGGTCTTTTGCGGTTTCATCGTCTACTACGGTGCCGCTTTGATCATTCAGACCAGAATGTTCGGACAGGTCAGCCCAGCGCTGCAGATGCCCATGTGGATGGTGCAACTGGCCATTCCCTTTGGTGCCGGCCTTATGGCTCTTCGCTTCGCCCAGCAGATATGGCGTCTAACCGTTGGCAACAAAATGGAATCCCATCTGGAGAGCATAGGATAAGGATATGATCACTCTGTTTTTTTTACTGCTTGTTGTTTTTCTTGTCCTGGGTGTGCCGATCTTCATCGCCCTTTCCGGCTCGGTGCTCGGCGCCATACTGGTGGGAGGGAACCTTCCGCCTGCTATTGTGGTGGAAAGGTTGTTCGCTGGTCTCGACAAGTTTGCCCTGATGGCCATTCCGTTTTTCATCCTCACCGGGAATCTCATGAATGTTGGAGGACTTTCACGAAGGATTGTGAACCTGGCCAACCTGCTGGTGGGACGTTTCACCGGCGGCATGGGGATGACGGCAGTGTCCTCGAGTATGTTTTTCAGCGCCATCTCGGGTTCCAGCCCGGCCACTGTCGTCGCCGTCGGCTCGCTGTTGTACCCGGCCCTCAAGGACCAGGGATACAACAAGCCGTTTTCCATTGGTGTCATCATAGCTTCCGGTTCCATCGGGATAATCATCCCCCCGAGCATAGTCATGATCGTCTACGCGGCGGTCACCGGTGTCTCGGTGGGCGCTCTCTTCATGGCTGGGGTCGGCGCCGGCCTGCTTTACGGCTTATGTTTCCTGCCCTACTGCTACTATCAGGCCCGAAAAGACGGGGTCGTTCCCTCGCCGCCGCCAAGCAGAAAGCAGCTCTGGGAAGGGCTGAAAGATTCCTCATGGGGCCTTGGTGTGCCCATAGTCGTTTTGGGTGGGATTTATATGGGAGTGTTCACCCCTACTGAAGCCGCCGCGGCATCGGTGATCTATTCCCTGGCCATCTCGGCGCTCATTTACAAGGAAGCCACAGTAACCCAACTATTTGGCGCCATCAAGAATGCCGCCGTTACCACGGCCCAGGTGATGATCATCCTGTCCGCCGCTTCCGTATTGTCCTGGTTCCTGACAAGTCAGGGCTTGGCTCTAACCATCGCCAATTCTGTGTTGTCCTTGAGCTCCAACCCATACCATGTGTTCTTCCTGATAAACGTCACGGTCCTGATCGTCGGCATGTTCATTGACGCCGCTTCGATCATGGTCATCCTCGCGCCGCTGTTCTACAAGATCGGTATTCAGGTCGGCATTAATCCCATCCATCTCGGAGCAGTGCTGACTGTAAACGGCGCTGTAGGCATGTTCACTCCCCCCTTCGGTCTTAACCTGTTTGTAGCAAGTTCGCTTGGCGACGTGGATTATATACAGGCCGTTCGGGGATCGCTCCCCTTCATTGTTCTGGCGCTCATAGCACTGGCCATATTGACCTATGTACCCGAAGTTAGCATGTGGCTGCCCCGGATGGTTTACAAGGGGATCGTATAAGGTAGTCTCGACGGAATCTGACAATGGAAAGGAAGGTTCAATGAATCCGAAAAATATTTCCAAACTTCTCACAGAACCTCTGCAAGTTATCAATGTAGGGCTCCAGGAGTTCGCTGATGCACTGGAGTCCCAGAATGTGCCGGTGACCCACATGGACTGGTTGCCACCGGCAGGCGGCAATCCAGAGATGGTCGGCCTTTTGGAGAAACTGGGTTCCGGCGCTGTTAAGGGCAAGATCGAAAAGGCTAACAGTGAAGCGTTCGAGCGGATGGTTTCCGCGGACCCGGTCCTGGTGGATGTGGTGCCCGCGAAAGAGGCCATCCCGACGCTAGGTGACCGCATGATCCTTCACGCCGGCCCGCCCATCGGATGGGATCGCATGTGCGGGCCGCTCCGCGGAGCTATTGCCGGGATCGCGGTGTTCGAGGGGTGGGCGCCTGATCTTCCAGCCGCTGAAAAAATGGCTGCCGGGAGAGCGTTTGAATTTTCACCGAACCATCACCACGGGGCAGTTGGACCCATGACCGGAATGACCACTGTGAGCCAACCGGTTCTTGTGGTCGAGAACAGGAAGTTCGGCAACCGTTCCTTCTGCACCATCAACGAGGGGCTGGGCAAGGTCATGCGTTTCGGTGGAAACGATGAGGAGGTTCTGGACCGGCTGAGGTGGCTCAGGGATGAGTTCGGGCCGGCCCTTGGCGGAGCTCTTCGAAACATGGGAGGGATTCCCCTGAAAAACCTCGTGGCGCGAGGTCTTTCCATGGGGGATGAAATGCACCAGCGGAACGTCGGGTGCACCGGTCTGATACTCAAGGAACTTGCGCCGGCTTTGGCCAGAACGTCATCGGATGTCAATGCCCTCGAGCGTGCCCTGGCTTTTATCGGTGGAAATGACCAGTTTTTCCTGAATATCGCCATGGCCATGGGGAAAGCCATCATGGACCCGGTGGCCGGTATTGAGAATGCGTGTGTGGTCACCGCCATGTCCCGCAACGGGACGGATTTCGGCGTCCGTGTGAGCGCGACCGGTGATGAGTGGTTCACGGCCCCGGTGGAAATGCCAAAAGGGCTCTACTTCCCGGGCTTTACTGAAGATGATGCCAACCCTGACATGGGTGATTCAAGCATTCTGGAAACAGTCGGCCTAGGTGGTTTTGCCATGGCCGCCTCCCCTTCGGTGGCAGGATTTGTGGGGGCCGGTATGGCGGCCGACGCCATCAATTTCACCCGATCCATGGCGGAGATCACAGTGGGTGAAAATCTGGAGTGGACCATCCCTGCCATGGACTATACCGGCGTTCCCACCGGGATCGACATTCATCTCGTTGTTGAAACGGGACTGGTGCCTACGATCAACACTGGTATGGCCCACAAAAAACCGGGGGTGGGGCAGGTCGGTGCAGGCGTAGCGCGCGCGCCTATGGCATGTTTCGAGAAAGCACTTGAAGCTTTTGCCGGAAGGGCAGGTGCTAAATGAAAAGTGTAGTGGTAAACATGGTCCGAACGGGATTTTTCCTGGATTCGGTGGCCTTGATGAGACTTTCCCGCACGATCTCCGAACTGGAAGGTGTTGAGGAATCGGCCCTCATGATAGGAACGCCATCGAACAAAGAGATTATGAAAGAGGCCGGTATTCTGGGGGCTGAAGGAGAGAACGCTTCAGGTCGTGATCTTATCATCGGCATCCGCGCGGTGAGCCGGGAGGCTGCAGACAAGGCGCTGGAAGGCTCGGTGAACCTGCTTGCCAATTCGAAGGTCATACGCGGAAAAGGTGCGACGTTGCGGCCCAGGACCATTGCTTCCGCAGTTAAATCGGCACCGGACGTCAACCTTGCCCTGATCTCGGTAGCCGGGGAGTTTGCCGGGGCGGAAGCGAGAAAAGCTCTGCATAAGGGTCTTCACGTCATGATCTTCAGTGATAACGTGCCTCTCTCGGAGGAGATCCAGCTGAAAAGAGAAGCTCGAGAGCTTGACCGGTTGATGATGGGTCCTGATTGCGGAACAACGATCATCAGCGGTGCGGCCCTTGCTTTTGGCAACAAGGTTAATCACGGAGACATCGGCATCATCGGTGCTTCCGGAACGGGCATCCAGGAGATTTCGTGCCTGATCAGCCGCAGCGGCGGTGGCATCTCTCAGGCCATAGGGGTCGGCGGACGTGATCTCAAGGAAGAAGTCGGGGGCATCTCCACCATGATGGCTCTTGAAGCTCTGGAGGAGGATTCCAAAACCCGTCACATCGTGCTGGTCTCTAAATCACCTGGACCGTCTGTGGCCGAGAGGATCATGGAAAAGATCAAGGCAAGCTCAAAAAATTTTACCATCTGTTACCTTGGCCTGTCTGAGCTGGAACTGCCCGATAACGCCGTTCGGGCTCCGACCTTGAAGGCCGCTGCACAGTCGGCGCTCGGCGGCAAATCGATCTTCGACGATTTTGACGTGTCCAGGTCAGCTGTCGGCCTCTCCAATGGGCGGAATGAGGTCATAGGCCTGTTTTCGGGCGGCACCCTCTGTGCTGAGGCTCAGCTGATATTCCTCGATGCCGGTGAGGCACTGAGCTCCAATGCCCCCGTACCTGGTGTCTCGCAGATTGAAGAAGTTGAGAGGGGACACCATTTCATTGATCTTGGAGAGGATGCTTACACCCTGGGCCGTCCTCACCCCATGATCGACCCGGCTGTACGTGACGATGGCATTCAAAGAGCCATGGACAACCCAAAGGTCGGTGTCGTTCTGGTTGATATCGTCATCGGGTACGGGGCTCATCAGGATCCTGCCGGTCATCTGGTCTCCACACTCGGAAACTATAATAACGACGGTCCCCTGGTAATCACGTCGGTCACCGGGACCGACGCTGATATCCAGAACCGATCATCCCAGGTCAAGTGCCTGGAAAATGCCGGTGTGCTGGTGGCGCCATCCAATGTGGATGCAGCCCTCCTTGCGTTGGCCTGTATAAAAAAAGGGAGATAATCCATGTCTACTTCACAGAAAATAGGGCTTCCCTCGCGGATGTTGGTTGCAATCGGTGGTAACGCGACGCACCCGGAAAATATCACAGGGACATCGGACGAGCAGATAGCCATCGCCGCCAACACGGCCAGAGCGCTGCTGCCTCTCACCCTTTTTGACAACGAGCTAGTTGTGACCCATGGTAACGGGCCGGTTGTCGGGAAGATCCTTATGCGCCAGGTCCTTACCCGGGATCGCATTCCCCCCATGTCCCTTGATATCTGCGTAGCCCATAGCCAGGGTGGCATAGCGTACCTGCTGATGCAGGCTATGGAAAATGCCCTTCGCGAAGCGGGCAGCCCGAGACATGTAGCCTGTCTGCTAACGCAGGTCGAGGTCGATCCTGAGGATCCGGCTTTCGAGAACCCGACCAAACCGATCGGTCCTTTTTTCAGCGAATCAGATGCCGGGAAGATATCTCAGGAGATCGGTTGGCTCATGAAGGAAGATGCCGGGCGTGGTTGGCGTCACGTGGTCCCGTCACCAAAGCCGCTGCATATATGTGATATTTCGCTTGTCCAGGCTCTGGCCCAGAGAGGTACCGTCGTCATCGCGGGAGGGGGAGGCGGCATCCCTATAGTCAGGGGGCCAAAGGGTGTGAGGCGAGGCGTCGAAGCGGTCATCGATAAGGATCATACGTCGGCCTTAATGGGAAACGTCCTTGGCATAGAGGACATGCTTATCCTGACCTCTGTCCCAAAGGTGGTGGTTCGCTTCGGCAAGCCTGATTCGAGGGATCTGGACCATGTGACTCTGGACGAACTGCGCACCTATTATAATGAAGGATATTTTGCTGAAGGAAGCATGGGGCCGAAGATTCTGGCTGCTATACGGTTCCTCGATGGAGGCGGCAAGCGTGTCATAATCGGTCACCTGGAAAAAGCGATGGAAGCTCTGTCCGGCGAAACCGGCACGCACATCGTCTGTGATGAAGTTCAGTGAACAGTTTCAAACAGGATACGGGGTTTCACGGATGGGGACTGTAGCCGCCCGCACCCTCGGGAGACCCGGTCAAGGCTTTGTTGACACGGTTTTCGACCGCAGCATCTATTGCGTAATTGAGGATAATTATATCTGTGTAGGCGCTGAGTCGCTGGGTATGTGCCCGCTGAACGTCATCACTTCGATCCCGGAGGGCAACGCCTGGTCATCACACTGTTTTCGCACCGGTATGCTGGTAAGTGTTTTCCGGGGACAGGTCAGGATCGGGGGACACTTTTCCCTGACGTTGGACCAGGCTCGTATCTGGAGACCTTCTTTCCCCATTGATCCGTGTTTCGAAAAAGTAAGAGAAGGTCTTTTAGCCCTGGATGTGTTGATGGCCGGGCGGATTCAAACGGAAGGACTGGGACGGCTTATGTATCCCCTGGAGCCCGGGAGTCCCATTAACGGTCACTTGCTGGGATATGCCTTTAAACCTCTGGAAAGGTTAAAGAGCTGGTTAAGGGAATCGTTGGTCGATCCGCAGGATGCCGGGGACCCGAATGTCTCAGCCTGGCAGGACCTGCTGGGACTTGGCCCTGGGCTGACACCATCAGGCGATGATCTGGTAGGTGGTATGATGCTGGCCCTCCACAGCCTTGGGCAGGCCGCGGTCGTCAGGTCCATGTCAGCAGCAGTTGCGAAGATCATTACTGAACGAACACATCCCATCAGTGCCGCCCACCTGAGGACGGCCATGGAAGGGATGGGAAGTGAGGCGGCCCACAGGGTCATGAACACAATACATTCAGGCAACCTCAATGGTTTCCCGGATGTTTTGAAGGAGATCGAAAAGATCGGCCATACCTCGGGTTGGGATATGCTGGCAGGTATCGTAATTGTCTATCGCCTTTGGGTGGAGACCAGAGAAAACAGTCCCGCCACGCCGAATAATTAAATCTGTGAATTGGAAGACAACCGATCAAGTGAGGAGAACATGCTGCAAACGGTCCGATCATTCAGGGGTATGGTAACCGCCCCCCACCATCTGGCGGCCCAGGCCGGGTTGCGGGTGCTGGAGGACGGTGGAAACGCGGTGGAGGCGATGATCGCAGCGGCCAGTACCATCGCTGTGGTCTATCCCCACATGAACGCCCTCGGAGGCGACAACTTCTGGTTGATCCACACCCCGGACGGTGAAATCGCAGGCATCGATGCCTGCGGCGGCGCCGCAGGCAGGACGGATATCGAGTTCTACAAGAGAAAAGGTCTGGATTCGATCCCGAGCCGTGGCCCTCTTGCCGCATTGACGGTGGCCGGGGCAGTGTCCGGCTGGCAGGAAGCTCATCGCTTCAGCTCCGAGAAGCTCGGTGGCCATCTGTCTCTGTCACGGATCCTGGAAGATGCCGCATTTTTCGCCCAGGACGGCGTCGCGGTGACGCGAACCCAGGCGGTCAATACTGTTGCCAAGCTGGATGAACTCAGGGATGTACCGGGTTTTGCCGCTAACTTTCTGGAAAACGGAAAACCGCCAGATGTCGGGAGCCGGTTCCGCCAGCCTGCCCTGGCCCGGACCCTGAAACTGCTGGCTGAAAAAGGATTCGACAGCTTTTACCGGGGGGTTCTGGCTGACACTATCGCCGCCGAACTTCAGCGCGCAGGATCACCGGTTGCCCTGGCAGATCTTCATCGGCACCGTGCCCTCAGAGTAAGGCCTCTGTCTGTAGAGGTGGCCGGGCACCGGGTCTACAATATGCCGCCTCCGACCCAGGGGCTGGCGTCCCTGATCCTGCTGGGGGTTTTTGACAGGTTGGGAATTACCGAAGTCGAAGGTTTCGATTTTGTGCATGGGCTGGTGGAATCCACCAAAAGGGCATTTAGGATCCGGGACAGATATGTCACCGACCCTGAGTACATGGATGTGGATCCGGCAATTTTCCTTTCAACAAAGTCCCTCGACGCCATGGCATCAGAGGTTTCTCCGAACCATGCCCTGCCCTGGCATGAAAAGGCGGACTCCGGGGACACGGTCTGGTTGGGCGCCGTAGACAGTGAGGGAAGGATAGTCAGTTTCATTCAGAGCATTTACTGGGAGTTCGGTTCCGGCGTGGTCCTGCCGGAAACCGGGATCACCTGGCAGAATCGGGGCGTCAGCTTCAGCCTGGACCCTGATCACACCAACAGTCTGATTCCCCACCGTAGGCCTTTCCACACTATTCAGCCTGCTTTGGCACAGCTGAGCGATGGACGTGTGGTATCTTACGGAACCATGGGAGGTGAGGGCCAGCCCCAGACGCAGGCCATGGTTTTCGCCAGATACGTCCTTTTTGGTCAGGAACTGCAGCAGGCAGTCACAGCACCACGCTGGTTACTCGGGCGGACTTGGGGGGCCAGTGCAACCAACCTTCGCATTGAGAACCGGTTCGACACCGAAGTTCTGAAGGCTTTAAGGAACGCCGGTCACGATGTGGAGATCCTGGGTGATTTCGACGAAGTCATGGGGCATGCCGGAGCCGTTGTTAAACATCCGGATGGTTTGATCGAAGGAGCCGCTGATCCTCGCGGGAACGGACAACCGTCAGGATTTTAGTAGAATCTTTCCCAGCATTCCGGTTTAACCGGACAGTGAGGCTGGCCAGGGTAGGGCTAAGGAAACTGTTCTTCGGATCGGCGGACTTGGGCCTGTCCAATAAACTGTGTAAACAGCCTCTCATCTAAACCGGCATCCTGGCCCCGAACACGACGGTGAAGTAGTTCAGTGCGGTAGCCCAATCGTTAACAGGTCGTGTCCACTTCTTCGAGATCCTCTGGACAGCCAAGTAAAGCACCTTCCGCACCGGATTCCAAGGGTGGCACCGATTCCTTGTTCCCTGATCTCAGGCGGTATCTTCCCCCGGGCCAATCAGATAATGCGGAAACTTTCCACCAGGGTACAGCGCCGCTGCCGTGTATAGGTGCGCGCCGAGGTCAACCCCTCACCTGTCGGCCCGGCGATGGTGAAGGCGGTATGTCCTTCGCCACCAAGACCAAGTCCGGCATAGGAGGGACCGTTCTTGACAAAAAGCGTGGTCTGAACAGCCCGGGCAAAGGCTGTCATGTTGTCCACGTTGGTCGAGTGCATTATGGCCGTGTGCCGATTGCCCTGTTCCACCTCAACGGCGAAATCAATTCCTTCCTGGACATTCGCCACCCGCACGATGGGCATGACAGGCATCATCTGCTCAATCCAGACAA
>BDTG01000013.1 GCA_002897695.1 bacterium BMS3Abin14 | reverse complement strand
GCACTCACCGGCTGGTGGAACAGTTGCTGATCGCCAAACGTGAGCTTGCGATCGAGAAGATGTTAAAGAAACTTGATCGCTTCGATGTGGTGGTGCTCGATGACATCGGTTATGTGAAGCAAAGCCGTGAGGAGATGGAGGTACTGTTCACTTTCCTTTCTGAACGATACGAACGGCGCAGCCTGATGATTACTTCCAACCTGGTCTTCAGTGAGTGGGACAGGATCTTTAAAGATCCGATGACCACTGCCGCCGCTATCGACCGCCTGGTTCACCACTCAACCATCCTTGAGCTGAACAACGACAGTTATCGGGCCAAGCAGGCAAAACAACATCAAGGCAACTGAAAATAGATGTTGACCCGTCAGTGTCAACCAAACACCAGGGAAGTGTAATTGTCGCTGGGGGGGAAGTGTAATTGTCGTTGACCAACAGGAGATTGAGTGATGAAATATGTCTATGTCATTCAGAGTATCAACCATGTCAAACAGTACTATGTCGGCCATACACGAAATTTGAATCGCCGCTTAAGTCAGCACAATTTTGGTCAATCGCCACATACTTCAAGATTTAAGCCTTAGGACCTTTTGGTGGCCTTCAGAATTCCAGATGATAGAAGAGCGTTAGCATTTGAGAAGTATTTGAAATCCGGTTCCGGTCGTGCATTCGTTAACCGACACTTCAGATAGCCCTTCCCAAACCCACCATCCGCGAACACCAGCTCAAATCCTGGTCTCGTATCAAGAAGGAAGCTCTGATTGATGGTGACATGAAAAGACTAAGAAACCTTAGCAAAAGCAGGGACTACATTAAATCTGGCCACGGTCACGAGCACTCTTTAGAATCCTGAGCAAGCGAAGCGCGTCGGAGGGCCTGTCCCGCCTGCCTTGAGCTTGTCGCCTGTCCCGAGCCTGCCGAGGGGAAAGGAGCTTGGTCGAGGGAAGGGGCGCTCGAAGTTCATGCTTGCTCATGTCAGGTCCACTGATCTTTCCATTGCCAAATTCCCGAAAACCTCCCATGAAACCGCCCATGGATTAATCAAATGATGCGCTCCTCCGAGCCCGTCGGAGGGTACCTAAAGGGGTACGGTCGGGTCATGTTAGCTAATTTATATGCATCTTGTTCAGATGTGTTCGCTACATTTTCTGCCTTTGCGATACTTATCCTCCCGCTATAGGTATTAACGAGAAGTATTCCTGCAACGAATCCAACGAATACTAGACCGATCATCCCAATCCGTTTCATAAAAACCCCCTTTTAGAAATTCACATTGCATACTGGACAGATTTTTACATCCTTGTTGTCAATCTTGTTACCACATTCTGAACAGGTCAATTTCACAGGCGACTGCCAATTATTAACAATAGAAAGAGGTGGACCCCATTGGTTGGACAGGTTGGCGGCAGTTTTAAGGTGGAAAGGTTCATTGGTTATGCCGCTTTTTTTTATGTCGTGCCTTGCCTCTTGGATTCAAGTTCATAAAGCCGATGGACGGCTAAAAGGGTCTTCTTTAACATCTCACTGGCTTCCTGTTTCTTCACTGAACGGCTTCCGTGAATCAATGAGTTTGTCTTTCTTCTAATTTCATGAAGTTGACCCCGTAAAGTTTTAAAAATAGTATACCGATCGCATAGTTGATTGATTAGATCATAGAGTTCGGGCGATCGAGATGTCAGGTAGCTGATATCTCGATTATCTGCTGGTAGGATCTTACGGGTAGTTGCGACATCCTTAATGCTGATTTCAAGGATGGTGCGACACAGAGAAAACACCGCATTGAATTGCTGAAAAGCATAGCAGTCACGAGCTTCATTCACAAACTTCGAAAGATTTTCAGGTATTTTGCTGCAAGATATCGTCAAAGCGCCTATCTCATAAATACCTTGTATGTATTCATAATGACTGAACCAAGAATAGAACAAATCTGAGGCAAGATTTTCTATATCATTGTCATCGAGTTCACCTTTGAGGAATTCCGTAATCTCGCTATCAGACATAGCCTTCTCAACCGCAAAAGGCTCACCAGACATGACTTTTTGAATAATGAAACAGGCCTTAGGATCTTCGATCCCCTGTATGTTTAGGAGAGGGTGTTCTAGAGCATAGCTGCGAATGCTTTTTTTTGCGTCGTTAAATTCAACAACATATTTGGCAAAACTCTTCGTATCGAAAGTAGATATTGCTTTAACGATCAGTAAATCTAGCTCCTTGAGACGCAATGCTTTATCGGTCATTTCCTCAAACATTTATATTCCTCAGAACTTGGGTTTCGTCCGTCCGTAATTGCTATGGGGAAATGAACAAAATGGTGTTAACGCCGCCTTGCTTCGTCCTGACTTCACCAGCCCCATACTCCTGTACTTTGCCATCTTTGAAGATCACATTAAAATCAGCTCTGTCCCAAGACCACCCTGAAATGAGCCTATTTGTGTATTTATAAACTTCGTAGCCATCAGCCGGTGCAGAGTATCCATCAGGTTTGCCGAGAACACTCTCCACTTTTTGTTTAGACATACCAGGATTCAGCCGAGTGATTTTCTCGCCGGTGGCACATGCCATTAGCAAAAAAGTTAACATAAATACGAACAAAAATGCCTTAGCTTTCATCTGATCCCCTCCCAAGCCCATTTGGTTAGACGCTCATATAAACGTTGCATTCTGATTATACTGCTATTATGAACTAAGCATTTTATACTTCCTTAATCTTTTTCATCACATCATGTTCTTGCCACTCCTGCAAGAGAAGCCGTCCATCAGACTTATAGAATCGTAGGTTTATTTTCTTCTCACCGTTACTTTCGCTACACCTTGTAAATAAATATGATGCTTCCTTGGGTTCTAATAATAGAAACGAGTAACCGTCCTGATTCTCGTTTTCCATCAAAAGAGCCAAGTAAAAATCATCATTCCATTCTGACCAATATTTCTGAGATACACCCCAAAACCATCTGTTTTGCTCTGCCGAATAGCTGGAATACTTACAAAGAACTTTTGTTGGTGAATTATGAAAATCCAGAATGCTATTTGAAATGAGCTTAAAATCACCCCAATTTAATCTTTTGCCAACCGCCTTCTTTAGTTCCTTCTCTTTCTTTGGGTCTCTAGGCTTTCTTATGTTTCTGTTAAAACTCGTGGCGGCTTCAATGCTTGATTTAGTAAGAGTTGAAGTAGAGATAGATTTCTTTGAATCCTTTTGATGAGTTTCATAGAAGTCGATTAGTCGCTCAATGACATTATTCGGAGCATCAAAGCCTCTAGCATAAGCTTCCAAACGTTTGTAAATTACATCTGAGATTCTAATTACTGGTGCCATAATTAATACCTCCTAACATACCATGATTCTCTTACTAAGCTATATGTAACATAATTACACTAAAATTAGTGCTTGTCAAGAGGATCTTGCGATCTCATAAATAAGATCATAGATCAGGGGGTCGGGACAGGAGACGCAAGTCGGCGAGTGAAAAAGTTTTGGACAGCGCAGCCTGGGATTCTCGGGGATGAATTATGGCATATCCCTTCCCGCAGTAAGTTGATTTTACCAACCGGAGGCGGCTCGGAGCCTCCCAGATTGACAGTTGACCTGTTATCGGACTATATTTGGTCATGGAAAGGAGGATGGTTATGAAGCTATCGAGCCAAATCAAACCGATCAGTTACCTGAAGGCCCATGCCGCAGAAATCGTGCGCAACATGTCGGGGCAAGGCGAACCCCTGATCATCACCCAGAATGGCGAAGCCAAGGTCGTGATGCAGGACATCGAAAGCTATGAGCAAACCCAGGAGGCCATGGCTCTTCTGAAGATTCTCGCGCTCGGCTCGCGTCAGATTGAGGAAGGCAAAGTCCAGCCCGCCGGTGATGTCATTCAGCGGCTTCGAGACCGGAGCAAGAGTCGCTGATGACCTTCCAGATATTTTTGACGGACGATGCGTCCCGGGATCTGGAGGAGTTGTACGACCATATCGAGTCCCACGATGCGCCTGGAAAAGCGGATTACGTTCTTGATCAAATAGAGAAGGCATTTGCGACCCTCTCTGAAAACCCGGAACGAGGAGCCTACCCGAAGGAACTGTTGGCTGTCGGGCTTCGCGAGTACCGTGAGATATTTTTCAAACCCTACCGCATCATTTACCGGGTCATGGCCGAAAATGTTTATATCATGGTGATTGCCGACGGCCGCCGCGATATGCAGACATTGCTGCAACGGCGTCTATTGCAGGCATAGCTCTCCAGTGGAGGGTGCATCGACCTGGCGCACCGATGGAACCATCCTCGTGGGATTCGGCACTATCCAGGTGATGCCAGTCTGGCATTTTCTAATATAGTCTGCCGCGTCACATCACGCCGAGAATCCACCCTTCGACCAGGGCGACGTGATATTCACCAGGCAGCATGTCGGGCTTGAGAAATTTTTCGAGGCTGCCGCCCATATCCATCTGACTCAGCCAGGCGGCAGCGACATAAGCGTCGTGCTGGTCGGGCGTACGGTCTTTCCGGGGATAGCTCTTGCTCCACAGCGACGGGTAGACCTCCACCAGTGCGGACTTGCCCGCGGGAATCTCCCAACCGTCGAAGGGCCAGAAGTGGACCCGGTCCCCAAGCCGGTTGCGCAGATAGCGCAGCCAAGGCAGTCCGGCATGGGTCGACTTGGCCACCGAGCCGGGCACGTCGAAATGAAAGACCGACTTGGCCCCGGCCCGTTCCTCGGTGATCCGCCGCCAGCGGGCGCTGCCGGATCGGGCCTCTCCTTCGCCCCGTGAACCGTGTCGAATGAAATCGACGTAGGTGTGTTCGGCGTCGGTCGGCCAGTGTTTCTGGAAATCGTCGAGGAAGGTCGGCCAGTCCGGTTCCAGCAAATGAACCTCGAAATAACGCAGGGGGAAGGAAAAGCCGTGGTCGATACCAACGATGGTCGGGACATCCTCAGACAGCCGCATCACAAGCCATTCCGCCAGGCCGCGCCGGGTCCAGTACTTGCGCGGGCTGGGCGGCGGCTCCACTTCCACCGGCACAGACTCGCGATCAGCCTCGAAGACCCGAAGCCCCTTCAGGCTGGAATCAGGGGTTTTCGCTCCTGAGTAGTCGATGCCGATATAGCGATGGAAGGCAGGATGCGTCATAAAGTCTCCGTTCAACAATTTACACTTGGTCGGTACATGATCGCTGAGGCGGGGTATGTCGCAAACCATGTCGTGAGATTCTCGGGGTCAGGGGATGAATTATGGCATATCCCTTCCCGCAGTAAGTTGATTTTACCAACCATTGACAGAGTCGCAAAAAGTTCATTCGAGGCTTTTTGTTTTGGAAGACGGGCTCCAGGTTAAGTGCGAAGCGCAGCTGGTTCACGGCGAAGCCGAGCACTTGAACCCGGAAGCCGTCGCTTATCCCCATGCGAGGCGCGTTGATGACTTTTTGCGAAGTCATCAACCTCAGAGGTAACCACCAGGAGTATATCTACCGGGACGATGACGTTGTCAACACCGGTTTAGTGTGTCGTGTTTTAACCGGAGTAAAACGTCTTCTCTTCGATTCAGCTCATAAACCCAGAAGGTCGGCGAGTGAAAAAGTTTTGGACGGCGCAGCCGGGGCTGGGGTAAGGTGGGCGCATGTCCGGGACTGTAAGAATCCACATTGAAGGAATTGGATCCATGGATGTTCCCACGGATCTTAATCTCAGGGAGGCCCTTCGCCGGGAGGGGATCTTTCTTGACGGGACCTGTGCGGACGAGGGTACCTGCGGAAGGTGTGTGGTACGCATCCTCGAGGGCGACGCCGGCAGCCCATCCGCATCGGAAAGAGGGATTCTCGGCGATGAAGCCCTGGGCCGGGGCGATCGCCTCGCGTGCCGCATCAGGCCCACCGGCCCATTGAAACTGACCATCGACCCGGAGCGCATTCTGGAAGTGGACCGCACCGGACGGTGGAAGGGGACGTGGGGTTCACCCCTTTGGGATCCGGCGAGGTTTCCCCTATCGTTTACAGGGTGGGGGATCGCTGTGGATCTTGGGACTACTTCCGTGGCCTCGGCCCTTTTTTGTCTCGACACCGGGCGGCCGATGGACATCCTGGCATCATCCAATCCTCAGATTCCCTGGGGAGATGAGATACTTTCCAGGCTCCAGGCGGCATCCGGGGATCCCGAACAGGCCCTGAAACTCAGGGAGGTTCTTCTGGCCGCGGTTGCCGGCCAGATCCAGAGTCTCTGCTCCAGAAACGGTCTGTTCACCGGGCGGATTTCCAGGATCGTCATGGTGGGAAACAGCGCCATGCACCACCTTGCGTTGGGACTGCCCGTGGCGCCACTTCTCACCCCTCCCTTTTCTCCCGGTTACAGGGATGAAATGATACTGGGTCCTGCTGAATTTCCCCTTGGCATCGGCCTGAACCACGCGGCCGAAATTATCTTTCCGGCCCTTGTGGACGGTTTTGTCGGGTCCGACGCGTCAGCTGGCATCCTGGCTGTCCGGTCCTCCCGGGTTTTGACTGGGGCGCTGCTGGATATCGGGACAAACAGTGAGGCGGTGGTCTGGAAGGGGGACAGGATCTTCGCGGGATCCGCGGCAGCGGGGCCGGCCTTTGAAGGCGGGCACATCCAGTGCGGCATGCGAGCCGAGGAGGGCGCTGTCTTTCAGGTGAAAATAACCGGGGACGCGCTAATAACAGAGGTGGTCGGGGGTGGGGCCCCAAGGGGCATGTGCGGAACAGGCATTGTGGACCTGGTGGCGGGAATGCTGGACAGGGGGATCATCGAGAACTCCGGTCTCGTAAGGGCGGATGTCCATCCATCCCAGTCGGGAAAAACCATGATGCTGGACCCGGCCGGCAGGGTGTTTTTCGAGCCACGGGACGTCGAGACGGTTCAGAAGACAAAGGCGGCCATTGCGGCGACGCTGGAGACCCTCATGAAACGTGCGGATGTGAGCCATGATCGCCTTGAGGAAATCTATCTTGCGGGGGCTTTCGGCGCCCGCCTGAACCTGCACAACGCAATCAGGATCGGCCTTCTTCCCTCCAGGCCCGAGTTGAGCTTCGTGCTCGCCGGGAACACAGCCCTGATCGGAGCCTCCTACGTTCTCCTGTCCAGGGAGGCGCAGGAGGAAATTGACGGTCTGGCCGCCGCCGTGCAGCATGTCTCCATCGCCCAGGACCCCGGTTTCGAGGATTCGTTCATTGACCACCTGTTTTTTTAGCTGGGGTCGTGAATTGAATAAAGGTGATCAGGCATGCGCAATTCACGGCCTGCCCCCCTGCGATAGAAAAAATTTTCCATCCCCTGAAAAATTCTCCTTGTAGCACCCAAGTTACCCATTAGTGGAAATGATTTCCCCTGGCATTAATATCATAATTTACATATATGTCTATATCTTCAGGGTTTTGTGTTCAATATGTCATTTTTAATGTTAGGCATGGCGATTGCTTACATAAAGGGCGAAACGGCAATTTTTGCGAAGTTATCATTACCAGGGTCAATTTTTTTTGGGGAGGTATTAGTGCAACCATCAAGTGGTAATTGCCCCTTTTTATTCCAGGGGCATGTATGAGATCAAGGATCACGTTCGTCTTCGCAGCTCTCGGCTGGTTGGCGGCTATTTTCCTGCTGTCTGGTTGTCCACTGATTGAGAGCGAAAACGCAGGACAGGTGTGGTACGTAAACCACCTCGCCTCGGGTGCGGGAGACGGCCTCTCATGGGCGGGCGCTTTTGCGACCCCCCAGGAGGCAATGGACGCGGCGGTTGCCGGGGATGAGGTCTGGGTTGCCGAGGGTGTGTACGGTCCGGGTGGCTACGACGGGACGCCTGTACTCGTGATGGCTGCGGGCATCAGGGTATACGGTGGGTTCGCCGGGGGTGAGAGCACCGCCGTTTCGCGGGATCCAGCCGCCCACGTCACGGTTCTTGACGGTGAACATACTGCATTCCACGTTGTGATTGCGGCGGACAAGGGTGTCATAGACGGGTTTACGATCACGGGGGGCAGCGCCAATGGAAGCCTAGAGGAGGCGACCGGCGGGGGAATTTTCATAAGTTCCTCCTCAGTCACGATTCAGAACTGCCGGATCGAGAAAAACTCTGCTGACCATGCCGGGGGCGGGATCTACAACGACGAAGGGGTGGTCCTCATTATTGACTCCGTTCTGTCCGGCAACGATGCGTGCTACGGTGGCGCATTGGAGAACTTCAAAGGGAGCGCCCTGGTCATCAACACGTCCTTCAGTAAAAACCGGTCCTGGCAAAACGGCGGGGCGGTCTCCAATTACTTCAGCTCACCCGTATTCGTAAACAGTGTCTTCTCCGGCAACGAAACCACCTTCAGCGGTGGGGCCGTCTTTAATTACAACGGCTCTCCGGTTTTCACCAACTGCACATTTACAGGAAACCGTGCAGATGAAAAAGCAGTCAACAGCGGGGCAGGGGCGATTGGCAATCTGGGTTCCAGCCCCACAATAATAAACAGTTTGCTCTGGGCCAATCGTTCGGGTGATGGCTCCGAGATTACCACAATCCAATCATCGGTCACGGTCAGGTACTCTAATGTTCAGGGAGGTTACGCGGGTTCGGGAAACATAGATCAGCCGCCGGTTTTCATGGATGACGGCTCATGGAGCGGAAATGTGTGGATCGAGGGGGATTACCATCAAGTCGCTGAATCACCGTTGATTGACGGCGGGACCTCCGAGGGCGCCCCGAACTTCGACAAGGACGGAAACTTAAGGCCCCAGGGCCTGTCCCACGATATCGGGGCCTTCGAATACATATCCCTGGATTAAGCTTGCTTGTAAAAGCGGTTCATCCGGGAAATGAGTACCTGCATGAGGACCGGAGCCACCATTTGTCCCTACGACCCGTTCTCATTCGTTGTCATCACGAACCTTGTCCCGGGTGGAGCGATCCCATAGCGGCCGCAGGGCGCCGGTGCGACCCTTTCCGCTCCGCATGAGATTGCCGTGCCTACGGTTTCACTCCGGCTCGCAATGACAGCAAATTCATTCAGGTACGCCTTAACCGGATGAACCATAAAAGCTAATTTATCACAGGGTTAAACAGACGTACACAGAGCTAAGGCAAAATCCTTAATGGGTTTATACTCACCCTACCCCCATCTTTGACACCGGTAAAATTTCTGCTGAATTATTTACGGTTTGAGGTAAACTTCAGCCACAGGGACATCTGTTGTGTAACGGAGGAGACCCCGGTAAATCTGGAGGGAGTGAATAATGCTTCGCAGAAGGAAGATTCCAGGCAGAAAAAAGGTAGGGCTTGCTCTGGGGAGCGGATCAGCGCGCGGATGGGCCCATATTGGTGTTATACGCGCCCTCAACGAGGCCGGAATAAAGGCCAAATTTGTGGCCGGAACCAGCATTGGGGCTTTCGTGGGGGCTTTTTATGCGTCGGGTAGAATGAAAAATATCGAGGATTTCACCTCGTTACTCACAAAACGTCAGGTTTTCACTATGCTGGATCTGGTGTTTCCGAGGTCCGGATTGCTGGATGGGGACAAGGTCTCGGAATTCTTCGCAGAACAGATCGGACCGAAAATGATGGAGGATCTGGAAATCCCGTTCAGTACCGTTTCCACCGACCTTGATTCCGGAGAGGAGGTCGTGATCAGCAGGGGAGATATCCTGGACGCGGTTCGCGCCAGCCTGTCAATCCCGGGGGTCTTCACGCCGGTGATGTTAAATGGGCGCATGCTGGTGGATGGGGGGTTGACCAATCCGGTCCCGGTGGACGTGGTGAGAGAGATGGGAGCGGATTTTGTAATAGCGGTGGATGTCAACTCCTCCATCTTCAGTAATAACGCAAAAGATGAGGTCGCAAAAGAACGCTCGGCGGTTACCTGGAGAAAAAGATCAGAGACCTTTGGAGCTGTAAAACTTTTTGAGGACAAGATCAGGAAATTTGCCCAGGAGAAGGAATCTTCCCTTTTCAAAGGTTGGCGAAAGAAGGAAAAACTCCCGGGCATTCTGGATGTTATATCCACGTCAATGAATATTATCGAGGTACAGCTCACCAGGATGAGGCTTGCCATCGACCCACCGGATATGTTGATAACACCTGATGTGGGCGACATCGGGTTCGCCGAATTCCACCGGGCTTACGAGGCCATGGAGGCGGGATACCGTGCGGCGGAGAAGGCCCTTGATTCGATGTAATGCGCTCTCCAGCTCTGCGGAAAAGCGCGCCGCTTTTGTCAAGAGGTAAAACGATGACGCGATTCGGTGAGGTGACTTCCTACAGGAGCCCGGACAGGAAGCAGGCTGTCCTTGCCCGGCTCTTTCCGGAACTCTACTTTTATGCACAGATGATGGGTGTCTACCGGAACGCCTCCAGTAAGGCCAAAAAGGGGGTATACGACGGAAACGAGTGGATCAGGAGCAGTGAGGCCGTCTTAAATGCGCTCGAATCGGTTGGTGTAAAGGTTCAGGTGGAAAACATGGCGGCCTTCATCAATCTCGAGTCGCCTTGCGTGTTTATCGGAAACCACATGAGTACCCTGGAGACCTTCGTGCTTCCCTGCATCATTCAGCCCCACATGGAGGTCACCTTCGTGGTCAAGGAGAGCCTGATCAATTATCCGGTTTTCAAGTATATCATGAAGGCGCGGGACCCGGTGGTGGTGGGCAGGAGAGATGCCCGTGAGGATCTGAAACAGGTCCTGGGGGACGGCAGCGATAAACTGGGAAGGGGGAGGTCCATCATTATTTTTCCCCAGACCACCCGAAGCGCTGAGTTGGACCCGGTAAATTTTAACTCGATTGGTGTCAAACTCGCGCGCAGAGCCCAGGTTCCTATTGTTCCCATTGCCCTAAAAACAGACGCGTGGGGGGTGGGGAAACGGGTGAGGGACTTCGGAAAAATCCACGCCATGCTGCCGGTCCATATCTGCTTTGGCGAGCCGATGACGGTATCGGGCAACGGCCGTGAGGAGCATGAGCGGATAATCGGATTTATCCGTGGGAAACTGGGGGAATGGGGGAACGTTGTCCAGAGTCCAGAGTCCAGAGTCCAGAGTGGATAGGCATATGCGGAGACCAGGAAGATCAACCCTGGCCGGAAAGGCCCCTGAAGCCCTTTTCCAGTTCATCGAGTCCGGTTATCTTTTCCTGGATCCTGGCGAGTTCACCGGCTACGGTGTCGGACTGTTCCGTTTTTCGTTTAATGACCGCCTGAATTGCCCCCTGTGTCGCGTTGATGGTCTCCCCCAGGCGCAGGTCCAGGTTCGATGTGAACTTTCTGAAGGCCGTGTCCAGATTCTGCAGGGTCGCCCATCTGAGGTTCTCCACGTTGTACAGAACGACGTCCTCCACCTGCTTGAGGACACGTTTAAGAATAATCTGTCTTTTGATTCCGCCGGGAAGCACCCAGTCCCAGAGGCCGGCAGGCACGGGGTTCAGGGAAGACCCCCACTTGTGGGTTATCCAGTACGGCTGCCGGCTTGCCTCCAGTGCGCCGGTACTCTCCGGCGCCCGATATGGGATGTCAAACAGCTCCGCAGCCCCCCTTCTCACCACCTCGATAAGGCTGTCGGCTCTTTCCTGGTGAGGTTTCAGAAGTTCCGTGACATGTGCGTCGAATTCGGACGATATCTCACCCAATTCCCGTTCGAAAAAACCGGGGACGGAAACGGCAATGGCATCTCGGGCCGCCTTTTCCATGGATTCGCCGCTTTTTGAGGTCGCTGTAGATTTCCTCACCACGTCCTCAAAATGGCTTCTGGCCTTCCGACGAAGTTGTTCAGCCTGCTGTTCCAGAAACTCCACCGTCCGTCTCCGGTCTCCGGTCAGCAGATCTCCGGCGGAGGTCCTCTGCCGCTCGGCTTCCCGAATCTTGCTCTCAAGGAGGTTGAGCCTCTCGCCGA
This sequence comes from bacterium BMS3Abin14, assembly GCA_002897695.1. Taxonomy (NCBI): domain Bacteria; species bacterium BMS3Abin14. The sequence continues at coordinate 51,326 of BDTG01000013.1, read as the reverse complement.
GATCCTCTAATGGGGTCTGAAGGGAACGTGCCTCCAGGTTAAGCCGCATGAGAAGTTCGGCGATAACATCTTCGGACTTCCTCGCGAGAGCCTGCCGGAGGACCTGGGCCTTTTCGTTAATAAGAAAATCGATAAGGTCGGCCTGCACCTCCTCGAATCCACACTCCCTTAAAGCGTCCTCATCCCGGTTGATGCGAGCATTGAGTGCGCGGAGAGCTGAAACAGGATAGATGTGTGGAGATTTCGAAATGCCGGCCTGTTCCCCTAACACCTTTCTGAAAAAAGCAAGGGCCATCTCACGATCGGGACCGGTGAGGTAGTCTACCTTGTTGAAGATAAAGAAAAGACGGTCAATCTTTGTGCGGACCTCCCTGAGGAAGGATATCTCCACCTCGGTTACGGGCGGATCTGCGGAGACGAGAAAAAGAGCGGCATCGCACTGGGGGAGAAAATTCAGGGTGGTCTCGGTGTTGTGCTGAAAGGTTGAACCGATCCCCGGGGTGTCGATGAGGACCAGGCCTTTTTTCAGGAGGGGTGATGAATGATAAACCTCGGCCTGAAGAACGTGCAGCCGGTTTTCGGGATTGGCCTCCTCGGTGACGAACTCCTTGAGAAACCGGCTCAGATCATCAATACTTGTTGCCGAAAATTCCTTCGGCGGTTGCTCATCCTCAAAAAGGATGCGTGCCTTGAGCTCAGATCCCCAACGGATAAAGGTCGGGATGGCGGTAAGGGGGACTACCGAAGACGGGAGGATGGCTTCACCCAGCAGGGCGTTTAACAGCGTGCTCTTGCCTCGTTTGAACTGGCCGAGGACGGCCATGTTGAAATAGTTGCCTTCCAGCCGGGTTTTGAGGTGACGGAGCTTTTCCAGGCCGGACAAGGCTTGGGGCCCGAGTGTGCCCAGCATCTCGACTGCCCGGTCAAGAAGCGTGTTGATCGAGGTCTTTCCTGACAGGTCCGGCATATTTCGACTCCTCCAGGTCTATGTCCGGCAGAGCCTCTCGACGGCCGATCCCACGGCCCTGCCGGCATGCGATCTTGTCAGGAGTCATTATCCCCTCAGGGCAGTTTCATGGTGAACTCCATCACCTTAAAAGGTCATCAATGGATTTTTTCAATCCTACTAATAATGGAAAACTGAATATTGGTCAACGGTCCGGAACCAGGGTTTCTTGTGGATGACGCTTCCTGATCCTGGTTTCCAACACCCTGTTTTCTGGACAGAAAGGAACGCGAATACGAGAGAGGTGTCATTGCGCTTGTCCCCCATAGCTTCAGCGAAGGGGAAAGCCCTGAGTGAAATGCGATGACAACCTGCTAGATATCCTTGAGCAGCCTGTTGTCGGGTGACCGGTCCATTTCCCGGCCAAATGATGCGAGCGCCTCTGTAAGCCGATCCATATCGTCACTCGGGGAAGCCGGCAGATCCCCGGGAGGGACATTTTCCAGCATCTCCAATACGCGGGAAATCGTGAATCCATCGATGTCGCTCGCCGGCAGAAAGGCAGGGCCTGTCCCATCGGCAGTCTCGGTCAGGCAGATGAGCCCACCGGCCACCCCCTGGGCGGTTACATCCACCACGATTGCGAATGGTATTCCAAGGGACCTCGATATCCCTTGGGATGAAAGCGCCTCTTTCCCCTCGAAGAATCGTTTCACAATCAGATGGATAATGGCTAGGGAAATAATTCTCCTGTTGAGGGGGCTTATCCTCAGCGCCTCGATGGGGGGCTCATACGTTTCCACGTTCTGAATGGCGAAGGAGATCTCGGCTCCCATGAGTGCGATCATCCAGCTCAACTGAATCCAGATAAGAAGCAGGGGCAACGCAGAGAATCCACCGTAAATGGCGTTGAACCTGGAGACCCCCACCTGAAACCTCAAGAACACCAACTGGGTGACCTGATATACAGTCCCGGCCACCAGGGCGGCCGCAACAGCGGAGGGCAACCGTACCCGGGTGTTGGGAATGACGAGGTAGATCAGGGCGAACAGGATCCACATGAGAACGTAGGGTGAAAGGGTGGTTGTCAGCAGCAGGATGTGCCCCGCAATGCGCTGGAGTCCCAGATGGGCGGCAAACTGGGCCATGTGCGTGTTGATGAACACCGTGGCGCTGCTGGAAAGGAGAATGATAAAGGGGCAGATGAGGGTGATGGACAGGTAGTCGGTGAATTTCCTGGGGAGGCTGCGCTGCCTTTTTACCTGCCAGATCTCGTTTAAGGAAAACTCGACGTGTCCCACCACCTTGATAATCGTCCAGAGGAGAAAAAGGACGCCGATAACGGCGATGAGCCCGCCCCGTGTGTTCTGGAGAAGGGAACGCGCAAAATCAAGGATCCTGAGCATGATGTCCTCATGTTCAGGTATCTGCTGCAGGATCTGTCTTTGAAGGAGCTTCTCGAAGCCGAAGCCTTTTGCGATGGCGAAGATAAGGGCGAAGACCGGAACGATGGACAATGCGGTGTAATAGGTCAGGGCTGAGGCCCTCAAGGGGCAGTTATCGGTTCTGAACTTCCTCAGGGCAATGAGGAATATCTTGAGACCGTTGAGGAATACCCCCCTTACCCCGGGCAGATCCTCCGAGTGAGTTCTCCATATCCCGGTCCTCAGAAAGCTGAGAATCCGGAGGATTCCTTCACCGTCAGTGTCCATGTCCTTCTCTCCGGAAACTCCTTTTGAGCTCTATTCGGCCAGGAGCCCCCTCACCGCCCCGGCAATATTCCCGGCCGTGAAGCCGAATTTTTCCATGTTCACGTTGCCCGGGGCCGATGCGCCGAACCGGTTGATGCCGATAATCCTTCCTTCAATACCGACGAAGCGCTCCCAGCCGAATGGGGAAGCCGCCTCAACAGCCAGTCTGGCGGTGATTCCGGAAAGGAGGACCTCATCCCTGTACTTATCCGGCTGTCGATTGAAAAGCTCGAAGCTCACCACGTTAACCAGACGGACGGGAATGTCGCTGTTTCCGAGAAGTTTTACCGCCTCCAGGGCCGGACTGATCTCAGACCCGCCGGCGAAAATGATGGCACGCGGTTCTTCGGATGGATCCGATAGAATATATGCGCCCCTGGCGATCTCACTTGCCGGAGGAGCGTTCGTTCGATCGATGGATCTCAGCTTCTGCCTGGTCAGGATGAGGGCCGCGGGACCCTCGGCCTCGAGGGCCACCTTCCAGGCTTGCGCTGTCTCAGAGGCGTCGGCGGGGCGAAGGTCGATGAGGCCTGGAATGGATCGCAGCGCGGCAAGCTGTTCAATCGGCTGATGAGTTGGCCCGTCCTCGCCCAGGCCGATACTGTCGTGGGTGAAGATGTAGGTAACAGGACATTTTTCGAGGCTGGCCAGCCGTATGGCCGGTTTCATGTAGTCGGAGAAGATGAGAAACGTACCGATGTACGGATGCAGAGCACCATGCAGGGCCATGCCGTTGGCGATGCCTCCCATTCCGTGTTCCCGGACCCCGAAGTGAAAATTCCTTCCTGATCGATCCTCCCTTGAAAAAGCAGCCTCACCCTTGATCCATGTATTATTGGAGGGAGCAAGGTCGGCTGATCCGCCCAGGAGGCGGGGCAGGACCGGGGCCAGGGCATTTATTACCTTCCCCGAGGCGGCCCGGCTGGCCATATCCTCACCCGAAAGTTCGGGGAGGGCCTCCTCCCACCCCCGGGGAAGATCGGCGCTCCACATCTGACGCCACTGGTCCGACATCTCAGGAAATTTTCTTTCGTAGCTGGCAAAAAAGCCCTTCCATTTTTCCTCGAGGGCTGAGCCCTTTTCCAGACAGGCGCGAAAATGTCTCATGGCCTCATCCGGGACGAAAAAAGTCTGGTCTGTGGGCCATCCAAGGTTCCTCTTGGTCAAGATGACCTCTTCCTCCCCGAGAGGGGACCCGTGGGCCGCCGAGGTGTCCTGCTTGTTTGGGCTCCCGAACCCGATGTGGGTGCGAACGGCGATGATGGAAGGCCGGTCAGTGTTCTTCCTGGCGTTTTGAATGGCCGTGCGGATTGCCGCCGTGTCGTTCCCGTCCGGGACCTCCTGTGTGTGCCATCCATAAGCGTCAAATCGTTCCAGCCGGTTCTCGGTGAAGGCAAGTTCGGTTGAACCTTCTATGGATATATGATTATCGTCGTAAAGCAATACGAGCTTTCCCAGGCCGAGATGTCCGGCAAGGGAGCATGCCTCTGACGAGATGCCCTCCATGAGATCCCCGTCTCCGGCAATGACGTAGGTATAGTGGTCGACCAGGGTGAAGCCGGGCCGATTGAAGCGGGCGGCCAGGTGCTCTTCGGCGATGGCCATCCCGACTGCGTTGGCGATCCCCTGTCCCAGGGGCCCGGTGGTGGTTTCTACCCCCGGGGTCATGTGCACCTCGGGATGACCCGGGGTCCGGGATCCCCACTGGCGGAAGTTTTTCAGGTCATCCAGCGACAGGTCGTATCCGGTGAGATAGAGAAGGGCGTACAGGAGCATGGACCCGTGTCCTGCCGAGAGGACGAAGCGGTCACGGTCCGGCCATTTTGGGTTGCCCGGGTTGTGTTTCAGTATATCCGTCCACAGAACGCAGGCCATGGGGGCCGCGCCCATGGGCATGCCGGGATGTCCGGAATTGGCCTTCTGAACTGCGTCCACCGCCAGCATGCGAAGGGTGTTGATGGAAAGGTTTTCAATATCCATTTCCTGCTCCTGAAAGGTGGGGATAAGGTTAAGGTTGTCGGGTTTCGCCGAACGTATCAGGGGCCGGTGTGGGTGTCAAGAAGGTGGGGCATCAGCAATAAAGGGTGGATCTTCAATCTGTTCATCTTCTCCCCTTTCCGGCGCCCCGAAGTGTTTCAATCAAAACCTTCGCATCCCTGACCGGGCTCTGGCAGATGTAGTCCTGACAGACATAGGCGGTTGCTCTTTTCCCCATAGCCCGCATTGCCTTGACGTAGGGGGCGATGGACACGATCCGGGGTTTTTTTGATGAAACAGGCACGAATACCGCCACCATGTTAGGGAGGTAAACCGATCGGAGTGCGCATATCATCTCCATGGTGTCATTCCCTTTCTGGTCACCGGTGATTACCAACTCCATGCCAGGGCCCCGTGCCAGGGCAATGGTGGAAACGTAGGTTGCGTGTGCTGAGGGATGCTGACGGATCGCGCCGGAAAAGGCACGGCCGATGGGAGCCACCATCTCCTCGAACCGCGGAGTTGCCGTTAATCGGCCCAGCCGCAGGAGGTTCATGGCTGCCACGGCATTGCCTGACGGGGTAGCCCCGTCCGCGGCGGTCTTGTGACGGATGGCAAGAGGGCCGTGCCCCCGGCAGGTGAAGAAGAATCCACCGCTTTTGTCATCCCAGAACAGCGATAGCATCTGCTCGGCGAGGTTCAATGCCTCCGAAAGGTACACTGTTTTGAAGGTTGACTGGTACAGTTCCACAAGCCCCCAGAGGAAAAAGGCGTAGTCGTCGATGTTGCCTGCTACGCCTGTATGTCCCCTGTAAAAACTGTGCAGGAGCTGACCGTTCTTCTCCCTCAGGTTTTTGAGGATAAAGCGTGCGGCTTTCTCAGCGGCAAGGGCATATTTTCTTTCGCCGAAGACGGCGGCGGCCTTAGCCAGGGCGGCTATCATGAGACCGTTCCAGTCGGTGAGCACCTTTTCGTCCCGGTGCGGGCGAATCATATCCTCCCTGGTTTCCAACAGCTTCAGGCGTGCCGCTTCCACTATGGACGATATCTCGGCCAGCGGGATGTTGAGCCGATCGGCGACCACGGGTAGCGGGATCTCCATGTGCAGGATGTTCTGTCCGTTCGCATGTCCGGTGGATCCCGAATAATTACCCTCCTTGCTGATCCGGAAGACTGCCCCGATGACTGGAAATTCAGCTTTGCTCAAAATAGATTTCAGTTCGTCCCATGTCCAGGTGTAGAATCGCCCTTCCTTTCCTTCGCTGTCGGCATCCTCAGCCGAGTAAAAAGCGCCCTCCTTGTCAGTCATGTCCCTGAGAACATAGGACAGGATCTGTCTGGCTGTTGTCTGGTATTCCTTTTTCCCTGTGGCCTGGTATGCATCCGTGTAAGCCATGACCATGAGGGCCTGGTCGTAAAGCATTTTTTCGAAGTGGGGTACAAACCACTTTTCGTCGGTGGAATAACGGTGAAACCCATGCCCGACATGGTCGTAGATTCCCCCCCTCCGCATGGTCTGGAGTGTCATCTCGGCCATGGAAAGGGCCTCATGGGCCCCCGTCATCCACCAGTACTTCAGGAGAAAAAGGATGTTCCCGGGCGAGGGGAATTTGGGAGCCTCGCCGAAGCCGCCGTATCGGCTGTCGTACGTCTCGTACATCTGTTCAAAGGCTCTGTCCGCAACCTCGCTGTCCGGGGTTTCTCCCGGAGTCGGGCAGAGCATGTTCTCAAGATCGGAGAGGACTTTATCGGCCGCATCCAGGGTTTTTCCCCTGCTGTTTTTCCAGACATCTGCGATCCTGGGGATAAGTTCGATCATCCCGGTCCGCCCGAATCGGGTTGTCCTGGGAAAGTAGGTTCCCGCGAAAAAGGGTTTCCTGGCAGGGGTCATTATTATGGTCAGCGGCCACCCGCCCCCTCCGGTAAGACACTGACATGCCGCCATGTAGATATGGTCCAGGTCGGGCCTCTCCTCCCGGTCGACCTTGATCGAGATGAAGTCCCTGTTTAAAAGCGCGGCCACCTCGGGGTCGTTGAAAGACTCCATTGCCATGACGTGGCACCAGTGACAGGCTGAATAACCGATGGAAAGAAATATGGGCCTGTTCTCATAAGCGGCTTTCGTAAAGGCCTCGGGTCCCCAGGGATACCAGTCCACCGGGTTATGGGCATGATCGATGAGGTAGGGACTTTTCTCGTATATGAGCCGATTCGCTCGCCTCTTTTGGTAATTTTCCAACCGTGCCGCTCCATTTCCGGTAGGGACTATAATAATTTTTCAGTTATGGTACCATCCCCCGGTCAGTTTGAGAATTCAGAACGCGAATACATGGCTGAAAATCGAAACCTGCGTTCTGAGAACCTCCTGCAGGAGCCGGGATGATCGAAACTACCTACCTCCTACACTATCTGTCTCTGGGATTCTATGGCCTTGCCTTTGTGCTGGTCTGCCTGTTCCTTGCGACTGGTAAAATCCCCCGTGTCGCCGCTCCTGCGATGACGGCCATGGGCCTTTTCTGCCAGATTATTCTTCTGGTCCTCCGATGGAGCGCGGGAGGACATCTGCCGGTTACCGGCCTTTTTGAGACCCAGCAGTTCCTTGCACTCTGGGTCGTGACGGCGGCGCTGTATTTCACCTTCCGGTACCGGGCATACCCGTTCCTGCCCGCCGCCCTCGTCATGGCCGAGGCGGCGCTGCTTTTCGCCTCCGTAGGGCCGAAAACTGTGGCGCCCCTGACCCCTGCCATCGACACGCCCCTGTTCCTCATCCACGTTGCCACATCCTTTGCGGCCTACGGGCTTTTCGCCATTGCCGCTCTCCTGGGTCTGTACCGGCTTCTCGCACTGAGGCCCTCCGAAACGGGCGATGGAAGACGTATGCTCGACGAAAGCCTCTATGTCGGGTACATACTTTTTTCCTGGGCCATGATCGTCGGCAGTCTCTGGGCATATCTGGCCTGGGGGTCCTACTGGACGTGGAAGATCAAGAACCTGTGGTCGTGGATACTGTGGTTCTACTATTCGGGGGTTCTCCACGTGCGTAACAGACCGGGCTGGCAGGATTGGCCCCTGAACCTCCTGGCATTGGCCGGTTTCGTCCTGGTCCTGTTCACCTATCTGGGGCTGGGGCTGTTGTTCAAGACATCCCACCCGCTTATTTAGGCGGGAGCATGGAAGCAGAGAGTCCAGAGTCCAGAGTCCAGAGGGGAAGAACAGACACGGAGAAAGGGCAATAAGGGAGTATGGGTGTGTGGGAGTAGGGGCGTATGGGCGTGTGGGAAGCCCGATGTACAATAGCGGCGAATCAAACGAAATCATTGCGAGCCGACTCTACGCGAAGCAATCCCGTGGGGCGACTGTAGGAGCCGCAGCGGAAGCTAAAAGATATGAACAAAAAACCTGAAGACAGATCAGGGAACATCCCCGGATTACTCTGGCGGACGGCCGTGTCCCCGGTGACATTCGTTGTCCTGAGCATTCTCTGGTGCGTCGATCTGGGTGCCGGTTCCATCGCGGCCTACTTCAACGATCCACAGTTCTGGGTCAAAATGGATTCCTATCCGTTCAGCCTGTGGATGCGTCAGGTGGCCCCGAAAATTTTCCCTCTTTCCCTGTGGATATACGTCCTGGTGGCGCTCTCCTACCTTATGATCATCAGCCTTCTGATGTGTACCGTGAACTGGTTTATCCGCAGGAGGAAGAGGATAAGGGGTCTCGGTGAGGTCCTTGTCCACCTGGGTTTTCTCCTGGTATTCACCGGGTTCGTAATCGGGAGCGCATGGGGCGTCAGGGCAAGGGTCAGCGTGTCGGAGGGCGAGACGGTAAAAGTGCCCGGCATGGGGATGTCGTTGCGGTTGGATAACCTGACGGTTATTCAGTCGCCCCGGGGCCGCCCTATGGATACACACAGCCGTGTCAGCCTTTTTGCCGGCGGTTCCAGGGTTTCCCAGGGCAGCCTGCGGCTGAACCATCCGCACATTTATGGCAACACGGTGGTATATCCTCCGGAGGATTATGGCGCAGGGGTTATCGGGGGTGTTTTAGGGACGCAGACCGCCGGGGCGGTACGTCTTGTCCCCGGGAGGACGGTTTCCCTGGGAGGGGGCAGGGTGCTGGAACTGGGAGGGGTTTTGCAGAGGGGGGAGAGGATGGGGAACGCCATAGGTCCCGGACTCCTCGTTCTCGTCAAGAACGCCGGGGGGCAGGTCCTGGGCTCGGCCTATCTATCCCCGGCTCCAGGCATGATTGACAGGGCGATCATTGCCGGAAATGGCATCGCCCTCGGTCAACTTATCGAATCGGTCTACGGGGTTTTCAGGGTCAATCGTGATCCGGGTGTGTGGTTCGTAATCGTGGGGGCGCTGATCCTGTCCCTCGGGACCATCTGGGCTCTGGCGGGGTATCTTGGAATCCTTCCGTCCGGTGTCGGGCCTGTGTCATGAGGCCAATCGCTCCGCTCAAATCACCTCCCCGGTGGGACCATATCGATCTCGTCCTGCTGGACATGGACGGCACCCTGTTGGACAAGCACTTCGATGATCACTTCTGGGAGGAGTACGTGCCGGAGCAGTATGCACTGGCACACGGGATGTCCCTGGAGGAGGCCAAAGGGAAGCTCATGCCGCGTTACCGTGCCCAGGAAGGGACCTTGAACTGGACCAGCCTGGACTACTGGTCGGGAGAACTCGGGCTGGACATACCTGCTCTCAAGGAGCAGGTGGCCCACCTCATCGCGGTTCACCCTTTTGTCCCCGACTTTTTGACGGGGGTAAGGGAGGCGGGAAAAGAGGTCTGCCTGGTTACCAACGCCCACGGCAAGACACTGGACCTCAAAATGAAGAAGACCTCCCTGGGAGGCATGTTCCACGCGGTCTTTACATCCCAGGAACTTGGAGCGCCGAAGGAGGACCTGCGTTTCTGGGTGGCTCTCAGGCGGGAGATGATGTTCGATCCGGCCAGGACTTTTCTCGCCGAGGATACCGTGTCCGTCCTGGAGACGGCCCGGCGTTTCAAGATTCGCTATCTCGTCCACATTCTCAAGCCCAGCAGCGCTCGGCCGCCTGGAAAACCCGGACGCTTCTATTCCGTTGAGACCTTCAAAGAGATCATCCCGTAGAAAATCGGCAGCAACCCCTCAATTAGAATATCATGTAAAAACATTGACACCCGCCCCGCCCGTCTTATATTAAGCTACGGCCGGCGATAATCGTCAGGGCTGTCTTGGCGGTAAACATGAGAGGAGAACAATGAGCGAAAACAGCGGATGCGGCAGCGGATCATGTTCGGCAGGCGGGAATACACAGGGTTGGTCCCCGGAGCAGGACGATGGTTCAGCCGCCATAAAGAGGAACATGGACAGGATCAAACACACGATCATAGTCATGAGCGGGAAGGGCGGAGTGGGGAAATCCACCGTTGCTGTTAATCTGGCCACGGCTCTTACCGAGGCGGGGAACAAGGTCGGCCTCATCGACGTCGATTTCCACGGGCCCACGGTGCCTACAATGCTCGATCTCGTTGGGAGGCAGCCAGTTCAGTCTGAATCGGAGATGCTCTATCCGGTTGAAACGGAATGGGGTCTTAAGGTAATTTCTATCGGCTTTTTCCTTCGTGATCAGAATGACGCCCTTATCTGGCGGGGCCCCATGAAGGCGGGGGCCATCAAACAGCTTCTCCGCGATGTCCAGTGGGGCGATCTGGATTACCTTCTGGTGGACTGTCCTCCCGGGACCGGTGACGAGCCCCTTTCCATTGTTCAGCTTCTGGAAAAACCCACGGGCGCGATTATCGTAACGACCCCGCAGGAGGTTTCCCTGGCCGCGGTGAGAAAGTCCATCACCTTCTGCCGGCAGATGAAGCTGCCCCGGCTGTGGGTAGTGGAGAACATGAGCGGGTATCTGTGCCCTCACTGTCATGAGACCAGCAGCCCCTTCCAGCAGGGGGGTGGTATGGAACTGGCGAAGAAGGAAAAGATCCCGTTTCTTGGAACCATTCCCCTTTCCATCGAGGTTGGACCGTCCGGCGATGACGGCATGCCGGTGGCATTGCAGAAGGAAAGCCCCGTCGGCGGACTTTTCAGGGAGATGGCAAAGACACTGTCATCGGAACTGGAGGAGAACGAAAAGGGGTAAATTTGTTCGACCGGCACGATTTCTAGGGCAGGACCTCCGGCGTCTTCATTATTCCTCGAGCCTTGATCACAAGGGAGAACTGTTCGTCTAGTTTCCCGAGGCGCTTTTTCGCAGCGAAGGCATTCTCGGGCTGGTCAAATACGCCCGCCTCTCCAAATGTGTTCCCGGACGCGTCGGTGAGAAGACGGCCGATGATGCCATCCTTCAGGGCGGCTTTTTTGAATGCGCATACCTGGTCACCGAAGAGTGGGAAGGTTCGGAGGAAGTATCTCACCCTGTCGGGGGGGACGGTTGTTGTCGGCCTGAAGTCAATTACCAGCCGGGCGGGGTTCCAGAGGGTGAATATTCTGTATTCAAGGGGCCTCGATGGAATCAGGGCCAGGAGTTGGCCACTGCCGCAGGAATCAAAAAGATCAAGGCCCGACAGCATGCGGCTTTTTGAGAACGGGTGCCTGACGGTGTAGATCTCTTTCATTCGGGTCGGCACGCCCGGCAGACGTATTGTGACCCTTGCGGGATACTCCTCCTTTTCAACTTCCATGCGCGGCAATCCATGTTGCTGTGTGTCCGTATCCTTACCCTTGAACTCCATCACGATCCGTTCAAAGGATCGGTGGTCCCCCCACCGGACCTGGTACAGTGCGAAGTTCTCCCCGCTTCCTCCTGAAAAATCGAACTCCGTCAAAAATGCATTGATCTCCTCCCCGGGAAGAGGTGATGCTGTAACGGCCGACTGGGACCCGATGGAGAGGAGCATGATTGCCCCCAGAACTACCGACAGGAAAACTTCATCAAATCTCATAGACCGATCCCCGGAATGGAGTAAAATGGGATGTCAGAAAAACCGTTCATATTCTGCCATAATGTATTTTGACCGACAAATCAACCGGGAAGGGCCTGAGACGGATTTGAGATTATGCTGATTCTTTTACTTCTTAACATTCTAGCCTGTGGGTTCTGGTGGTGGGTGGCGCTGTCATGGGCCGCCGGATCGAGAAAGATGCCCGATCTGGTTTCGTTGCCGGATCCGGTGACCGGGGAGTTTCCTGTTCTTTCGGTGGTCATTCCCGCACGCGATGAGGCCGACTCCCTCGGGCCGGCCCTGTCCAGCGTCCTTGACAGCATTCCTTCCAATGCAGAGGTAATTCTGGTCAACGACCGTTCCTCGGACAGCACAGGTGAGTTGGCCATGACGATGGCCCGGGGGGACGCAAGGATTCGGGTGCTCAACGTAGCGGACCTTCCCGCGGGATGGATTGGAAAAACCTACGCCATGCAGATAGGAGCCGATGCCTCAAAAGGGGAGTGGCTGCTGTTCACCGACGCCGACGTTCACTTCGAGACAGGGTGCATCGAAAGAGCTCTGAACTTTGCAGTGTGCGAGGGGATGGATCATCTGGTGGTCGCACCTGAACTGAGGACTCGGGGATTCTGGGAAAAAGTGTTCGTCTCCTGTTTTGTGGTCATTCTCCTGACGTGGCTTCGGGGGTGGAGGGTGAACGACCAGGCCTCGAAAAGCTTTCTCGGGACCGGTGCGTTCAACCTGGTTCGCAAGGAAGCATATCACAGAGCGGGTGAGCACCACGCCCTGTCAGACGAGGTGATCGATGACCTCGTCCTGGGACGGAACCTGAGAAGGACCGGCAGTTTCCAGCGGGTCGTGGGGGGGCGGGGATCCCTTTGGGTGCGCTGGAATGCGGGCTTAAGGGGGCTTATTAAAGGGGTTGAGAAAAACGCCTACGCCGGATTCGGCTACAATCCTCTCAGAGCAGCCGGAGGATGCATCGCGCTTCTCACGGCTGCACTTGTTCCCTTCCTGACCCCCATCCTTCATGCTGCGTTCGGATGGCCCTGGGCCGGGTGGGCCGCCCTGACGGGCCTTGCCGCATGGCCGGCCTTCGGCCTCATATACAGGCAGGCAGGCCGACACACCGATGTCCCCTGGCTGTTTTTTCCGACGTTCCCCTTGGGGGCCATCCTGCAGGTGGCGGCCATTATCAGGTCGGCAGCCGCATATCATATTTACGGGGGGGTCAGGTGGAAGGGAACGGTGTACGGGGATCACGGAAAGGGGCTTTGACGGAAGGTTCATCAGGGAAATGAGTAGTTGAAACCCAGCGTCCAATGTCCAACGTGGGGAAAACGCCCGAAACGCCCGTGTCAGAGACAGGGGTAAACTGGTTTTTTTAACAGGGCGTGGGTCCGAACGCTAGTCCGGATCGGAGTAGGATATCGCTTCCCCGGATGAACCGGTGATGGTGAATCGGCCTTCCGCTGCCCTGCTGATATTACCCTCCGAAAGTATTACCTTTCCCTGTGCATCGGGGAGGTCGACCACAAAGTAAGGAAGCGCCATGGGGGATGTGCGCTTCCGCAGGGTATCCATGATTTTCATGCCGACTTCCAGAGGGGTGCGGAAGTGCTGTGCTCCCCGGATAAGATCCATCTGAAAAAGATAGTACGGCCGAATCCTGAGGGTCAGAAGCGACCGGAAAAGGGTTTCCAGGACGTCCGTATCGTCGTTGATGCCCTTGAGGAGGACTGTCTGGTTTCCCATGGGGATGCCGGCGCCGGCGAGGATTCGGCACGCAGCAGCGCTTTCGCGGGTAATCTCGGCAGGATGGTTAAAATGGGTGTGGATATATAGAGGCTGATGCCGGGAAAGCATCCGGGCCAGCCGGGGAGTAATCCGCCGGGGAAGGGCACAAGGGACCCGGCTTCCGATGCGTATGATCTCCACGTGTTCAATATCCCTGATTTTTTGAAGGATTCCGTCAAGACGGATGTCGCTCAGCATCAGGGGGTCACCCCCCGACAGGAGGACGTCCCGCACCTCAGGATGTGAGGCGATATACTCGATTCCCCTGTCAACCGTCTCGCTGGTGACGACAAGACCCCGGCCCAGTTTTCTTTTCCGGGTGCAAAAGCGGCAGTGGACGGGACAGCGCGGTGAGATCAGGAAAAGGACCCTGTCAGGATAAACGTGGCTCAGGTTCGGGACAGGACAATGGGTGTCCTCGCCTATGGGATCCTCTTCGGCGGCGGTGTTCGCAGGGGAAAGTTCCTTCGGATCGGGAACAACCTGCCGGTAGATGGGGCCGTTCTTCTTCGCGATAATGCTCTGGAAATAAGGGTTTATGAGTGCCGGGTAGCGTTCCGTCACCTCCGCTACGGACCCCTTATCCAGTGAAAAGGCCTCTGCGATATCCCCTGGCCGTGTCAGGCTGCCCCTGAAAAGTTTTTTGTGTATTTCCATCAGTGCGGTTTTCCTTGAGCTTTTCATGCCCTGGGGCGAAAAAAACTGATGATCTCGCAAGAAGCCACGGGTGGATTTTTTGCGACCCTGGCAATATTGGAGGGGCCAGAGGAGAAAAAAGGTTGCATGTGTGTGTCCGCAGGCCTTATACTCCTCCTATCATACCTAAGAGAGGTATCACTTTGGCTGTTGGCGCCCGTGATTTTCATAAGCTTGAATCCCCCGAAAGAAAAGCCCTCCAGGACACAAAGGTCTTTTTGGGACTGGTGCGATCTTTTCGTTGGCGTACCTGTGCCGACCTGGGATGCGGGATCGGATTCTACACCCTGCCCATGGCTCAGGAGTGGAGGACGTCACGCCAGATCATCGCCGTTGACCGTAGCACTCCCATGCTCGAGGAACTTGACAAGCGCGTGGAATATCTGGGGCTTACCAATGTCCATATCCGGCAGAGTGTAAGCGACCGCATTCCTATCGAGGATACCGGGGTCCAATTCGTAAATCTGGGCAATGTGTACCACGAGATCAAGGGACGGCTGAATTTTCTGAAAGAGGTCTATCGGATTCTGAAACCGGGCGGGTTTTTTCTCCTTATCGACTGGGATCCGGAAGAGGACATGGACATCGGACCGTCCGCGAAGGAGCGTATTCCCATGGGACAGGTCGTCCAGGACCTTGAATTTGCCGGTTTTGACAGTGTGAAAAACGTGTTCGTCTACATTGGCCACTACGCCCTGGTCGCAAGAAAACCCCTGGATCATGCCACAGCCCCATGACCCTGGTTCCCAGCTTCTATGTACCAGGTACTAGGCACTGCTGTTCACTCTCCTTTCAATAGCTTTTTCCCATTTCCTCGGTTCATGAACAAGCCATGCGATGGATCCTTCCGGGTCCGTTAACTCTTTGACCCGAACTACCACGCAGGGGATAGAAGATGCCATGTCGTCGAAAGATGCCTGCAGCCGAACACCGTTGACCCACTCGTATGGCAGGGAGATGGACTTTCGGGGGAACCAGGGTAGAAAAAAGATCTTCCTGTCGGTTACAGCCAGGACCCCGCTGGTCCTGGGCGGAAGATTCGGGCCCGGGAAGTCGGCGCCGAGGAAGCTGGCGTTATCGGTGATCCTGAGTATCTCCTCGCCGGAAAGCAGTTTCAGCGTGGCCTCCAAAGCGCTTTTTTTCAGGAGGGCCGCGAACCCCTTGATGAGGAGGATGAAAACGAACCATCCGCCGACAGCAATGCCTGCGATTAACAGGAAGACATTCATGGCTGGGAATTTAACAGATTTGGGAACGTTGTTAAACAGGTGATGATTTTGCAAAAGATCATCATGTTTTACTTAACAACTTGTCTGTGTCCCCTTATAATATATTCGTGCCGGAGTGGCGGAACTGGTAGACGCGCTGGACTCAAAATCCAGTGATCTTCGGGTTGTGAGGGTTCGAATCCCTCCTCCGGCACCATTATCCCCCCCCTCGCCTCTGTCCTGGCCTCCTGCCTACATCGTATTTTAACATTAATTTGTCTCACGCCCGTTAATCACACGGCCAGCGTGATTAACTCAAGCCGCAAAGCTCGCAAAGTAGAGAGCATCCCCTCATCCAAGTTGCTTCCAGCCGATTTCAAGGAAATCCCGCTCCTGCCAAGGGACGTCCTTGCGCCTTTAGCGAGTTCCGCCTGCGTCGGGACGACCGAGCGTGAGGAAACAGATTTCAAAGCCAAATACTAATTTTTGTTGATGAACCCATTTTATATTCTTAACGAATAGGCCAGGTGCAGGCCGAAATCGGGGCCATTCGCGAAGGTGAAGATATTTTCGATCATTGCGAATTCGAGATCCCCGTTTTCAGATGCTCTCCATTTAAAGCCCAGGTCCAGCTCGTGGGGCCCCGTGCTGAACTTTCCCATATTCCTTATCAGGCTGCTGTTGTGCGAATACTGCCCCAAAAGGGTGAACCTGGGGCTGAGTGTCCAGCCGATAGCGAGGATCTCGGTGGTGGAATAGTCCTTGAGCGTGAAACCCAGAATATCTGTCTGGCCGTAGTGTGTATAACCGAGGTGCAGGCACATATACCAGCTATCGCTGAGGCGTTTGCCTGCGCCGGCCCCGACGGTCCAGTCCACCCGGTCACCGTCGTCGGCCCCCTCAGGCATTTCCAGCCCATACCGGATGCCTCCGGAGATTCCTGCAACGGGAAAGCCGTCCTGTGAAAAGAAAAGGACATACTGAGCCAGGAGAGTGAGACCGCTGTTTTCCAGCACGCTCAGATCGTCGGCCCGGAATATCACGTTGCCGCCGTTGTCGTACCGGACAATGCTGGTCTGTCTCTTATCCACCAGGTCGCGTCCATCCTGGCCCATTCCCATGGCCGAATGAAAATTCTGGATCAACCCGTCGAGCACCCCCCCCGAAGTAGTTTCTCTGGTCGTAGATGAAAGCAAAGCCGACACGATGGTTGACCCCGTATGTTATCCCGAGGTTGTAATCGAGCATCTCGAAGTCCAGGTCCAGCAGGTCCCCGTTAACCCAGACGTTGGAGACCGTGCTCCCTGTAAAGATATTAACACCATGGCCAATGGAGCCGGGCAGGATGTGGGGCGTAGTCATCCTGAGGCTGTAGTCCGGGGATTGGGAACGGATGTGGAAAAAACCTGAGGCGTATTCGTACTCTTCCCCGGGTCCGTGGGAAAGGGCTTTTGCCGGAAATGCCGCGATCATCATGATTGATGCCGTCGCGACAGCCATGACGGGCAAAAAACCTGCACGGTTTTTAGGGGTGCCGAAGAGCACTATCTGCCCTCCCTGCCTCTGTCCACAGTATGTACGCCGCTCTTCTTTCGATCCTGCAAAAGGGAGGGATCTTTACCAGGTAAATTTTCCTGTAACGTTTCCGTGCCGGGATTGTCCAAGGGGTAGAATAGCAGAAATACCGGCGTTATTGGAGATCTTTTCAGTGGTAACATTTGCCCCCTTTGACAGGGGCCGACATGGAGGAAAAAAGATGAGACTGCAAAAAACGGTGAAACAGCGATTGACGAAAATGAGGATGACGATGTTGTCGGTTATTACAGCGGCGATGGTTCTTTTCCTGGTCGTAACCATCGCTCCAGTCAAGGCATCCCCAGCGCTGTCGGACAATCTGGCACAGTTCATAACGAATAGTATCACATCGCCCGACGTGAGAAACGATGTGTTGGAGAGTGCCGGAGAGGCGGTCACAGCCGGAGCCGCTGATGCCGACATCATACAGATCATAACCGATTCTCTGGCAAGTGACGGCAGTGGGGGGACTGTGAACGACGCTCTGGAATCCCTGGCCAAGTCCGCTGATGACAGTGAAATCAAGGGCGGTGATGATAATGAGAATGATGTTGATGAAAATGATGCTGATGAGGATGGTGATGAGGGCGGAAGCGGAGACGGAGGCGGGCAAGACGACTGATCCGTATCAGGCCTGAAACCACATCTGAGCGGCTGCTCCCTTTCACGGGGAATGGCCGCTTTTTCTTTCCGGTACGTTGTACCCCGGTAACGATTTGCGGTATTGATTGTCTAAATGGTAGATGGTATCTGAGACCTCATGGATGACGAGCATTTCCAATCGGAATACGGACAGGTGTGCGATGGGCTTTACACATATCTGACCCGAATGGCCATGGACTCCGAAATGGCGGCGGATGTTCTCCAGGATGCGGCCCTTAAGGCCTACCGCGCCCCCTTTCTCCTGAAACACGTGGAAGGCATGTCCTACGGCCAGATATCCGAAGTCCTCGGGATCGAAGAGGGTGCGGCAAGGGTCAGGGTTCACCGGGCCCGGCACGCCCTCGTAGCTCTTCTCAGGGAGGTGTAAAGTGAAGCGGGAAGACCTGGGCCTGGTTCACAGGTTCGTAGATGGTGAACTCCAGGGTGAGGAAAAGAAGGCATTTCAGCTTATGCTCGACGGGGACCCATCCCTCCATGCCTATGTCGAGGAGATCGGGGCCCTTGTCCGCACAGCCGGTGATCTCGGTGTCATGAAGGCCCCTGACTTTCTTGTGCCTCGGGGTATCCGGTTCCTGGTCCGTGGTCTGCTTCCCACGCCGCGTCCGTTTTTTGCGGGAGCGGCTATGGCAACAGTGTGTCTTCTTTTCGTTCTGGGGGTGGCTTTGAATGTCCGTCGGGCACCTGATCTTCCTGTGCAGCCGGCCTCCTTCAGGCTCGTTTACTATGCGCCGGAGGCCCACTCCGTTTCCGTGTTGGGTGACTTTAACCACTGGTCTGGAGAGATCCCGCTGAAACCCCGTGGGAAAGCGGGATACTGGTTGGTCGATTTGAATGTCCAACCCGGTGAATATCGGTATGTCCTTCTCATCGACGGGAAAAAGCGTGTAGCTGATCCTACGGCGGACTATTCGATTAGTGACGACTTTGGTTCGAAAAATTCTGTGGTCAGGGTCGGCATCTAGGGCCGCGACCCTTATCCTGCTGATGGCGGGATTCCTTTTTGGGTGTGCAACCGCCCAGGTCCGGCCCGCGGTGGTTGCAGACGGGGATATTATCCGTTTTTCGGTTGAAGCCCCCAATGCCGGGCGAGTTGTTCTTGTCCTTATGAACGCGAAGACGGTTAATGCGGCCACCCTTAGGGTGTCCGCTGAAAAACGGCACAGGGGGATATGGTCGGCAAAGTTTCCCCTCCCTCCCGGCCATTATCGGTATTTTTTTATGGTGGACGGTTCCGTTACGGTTGGCATGGGAAAAGGCAGGGTGGAAAAGGATGATTTCGGTGGTGTCACGGGTGTCCTGACGGTAAGGGGCACCATGAACGGGGATATACAGGTCTATTGAGGAAAAATCAGTAACGTAAGACCGGTTGGAGGTAAGTAAGATGAAGCGATGGTTGATTATAGATGGTAGTATAAACCCTATACTCTTTGCAGTAATGATCGTCCTTCCGATGGTAATCCTGTCGTCTACGGCGATGGCGGCGCCAACTCTGTCGGATACATTAAGGGGTAAGATTGCCGGGGAAATTGCATCACCCATCGAAAGAGAAAGCGTCCTGAAGAATGCGGCCGCGGCTGTCAGGGCAGGTGTCCACGAGGAAGTTATCGCACCCGTTATCGAGAAGTCCCTTGAAAATGGCGTGGGAGGGGTCGGCATTGGTGAAATGCTCCAGGTGTTGGCCGCCGCCTCGGAAAAGAACCTTCCCCTCGGACCGATTGCGGGGAAGATTATGGAGGGACTGGCCAAGAATGTGGGTGAGAGATCCATAATCAGGGCGTTGGAAAGGGTCCAGGAACGACTGGAACTTTCCGTCGGCCTGGCAGAAGGCTTGGGCGTGACTGGGGAAAAGAGGGAGGAACTTATAATTGAGACGGCCGGCGCCATTGCCGCCGGGATGGACCGGGAAGCTCTTCGCCACGTCTACGACGCAATGGCAATGGGTACTTCGGCCGGAAGCCTTGAGCCGATTCAGATCATGGAGATGGTAAAGGCCGCCAGCGGATATGGGGCAGATTCCCGAAAAGTCAGCAAATATGCTGCCGCTCTAATTGAGAATGAGCGGCATGAAGAAGGCGATATCATCCAACTTCTCAGGGACCTTTCGGGGAGGGCTTACGAGGGTATCTCCGATAATGACCCTGATGATATTCTTGAAAGGCATATTGATAATTTATCGGCGTCCGACGAAGAGGGGGCTGACAATGCCACAGGTGAGGAACAGTCGGACGGCGGGCAAAGTGAAGGCGGCTCCGGCAGTGGGGAAGATGATGGCGAGGGGTCCGGAGGCGATCCCGACTGATCAGACGACCTGGGTTTTTGACCTTAAGAGGGATGAACTTTGACAACTCTTGTGTCCATCGAAATAACGTGTTCCTGCTGCGGTACAACCTTCGATTCGAAAAAGGTTATCCATACCAATACCCTTGGTCCGGTTACCACCGATATCCTCGAAATGGCGGTTGGGGAACAGCCCCTCCTGTTTCAGGTATCCACTTGCCCTTCCTGCGGCTATACGAGAGCCACCACAGAAGATGGCCCGGTGGATCAGAAGACAAGACAGTTTGTAGAGGAACGGATTACACCAATGCTTGGCGGCCCTGGCGAAATGGAAATTTCGTCCGGTCGTAAATGGGAGTTCCTGGCCATTTTGCAGGAAGCAAAAGGGCTGGACAACTTTGCCGTCGGTTCACTCTATCTTCGGGCTGTGTGGTGTTCAAGTCTCGACGGACGAAAAGCTGACGAGCTGGAATATCGAAAGAAGGTAATAGAGTATTTCCAGCGGGCTTTTGAAAAAGATGGTGTAATGGAAAACAGGCTGTATTGGACCACCTATCTCATAGGAGAGATGTACCGCCGGATTGGAGATGGATTAAACGCCCGGAGGTGGTTCGACAGGGTAATAGCTTTGAACCAGAAGCAATCAGACAGGGATTTCTGGATTAAATTGGCCGCGCAGCAGAAGACTGAACCGATGGAATACATCAGAAAACCGGTGTCGCTCGCACTTGGAAATTCGGGAAAGCCCCCCCTTATGAAAAAAATACTGAGGTTGTTCAAACCACTTTTCCTTGCTCTTGTCATGTTTATCCGTATAAAATTGTAGGCAGGTTGCCTCTGATTCGCCGAGTCCCTGTCGCTGCAGATCGGCTCGCATGGGAACGTGAAGGAAGTGTGGTGATTTGATTAATCGTATTGTCCTCCCCGGAACTGCGGCCGCGTGGACGGTCATTATGATTATCCTCCATGGTGAGCGCTTCGGAATAAACAGCTGGTTTGTTTTTCCCGTCATCTGGTTTCTGGGCATGGCATGCATCATCACCACCGGTCTCTATTTTAACGAAAAACAGAATCGGCCCACTGATTTCAAGGTCATTGAACTCACAGATGAGTTGACCGGCCTAAATAATCGAAGGGCTTTTTTCGCCATTGCGCGCCAGCAGATGGAGTGGGGGGAGCGGTTTTCCGAGAGGGCCCTTGTATTCTTTATCCGATTGAACAACCTTGGTAAAATAACGGAAAAATTCGGCTCCGAGGAGAGGGACTTCGCGCTGATCATGGCGGCACAAGCGCTACTGTCTTCTTTCCGCGGATCCGACATCGTGGCCAGGTATGCCGAGGATGAGTTCATCGCATTTCTGCCCAAATCCACACTTGGCTTCAGGGATATGATTGCCTCTCGCATAAGTAAAAGCATGGAGATGGCCAACCATAAGGGGGCCGGAGATTACAGGCTTTCTATCGATATCGGGGTAGCCGAGTTCGATCCCGTAGCCCCCGCCTCCCTGGAAAGCCTGATCAGGGAAGCCGAGCTCCCCCCGCCCGCCTGAAACCCGGTTCCATGTTCCACGTGCTGGAGTCCAGAGTCCAGAGGGTAATTTGTCATCGTGAGCTGAGTCATGATTGCCTATAGCCTATAGCCCATCGCCTATTGCCCATCGCCCGCCGCCAACACCTCGACACTTCGATACCTCGTTACTTCGATACTGCTTTCCCCCGTTGGGCATTGGACCTTGGACGTTGGACGTTCTTTATCGTGTCCAGATGGCCAGGATTATGATGATCCCGTTGATAAGGTAGAGTTTTCGGACATAATGGCCGTAATCATTGAGTTCCTGCCAGTCCTCCACACCGGGGATGATCCACAGGAGCCTGAAGAGGATAGGCCAGGTGAGAAGGGATGCGGCCGCAACAGGCGACAGAATGCTTCCGGCGGCCAGGCCCAGGATGAGGGTGTAGGTGACGGCCCACTGGGCCATGAGGCCGAGATACGCGCCGCGGCGGCCCAGTCGGACAGTGATGGTCCGCTTTCCCACCGATGCGTCGGTCTCCATGTCCGGCATGCTCTGATAATAGAGAATCCCGGCCACCATCATCCCGATGGGCAGGGAAATGAGGAATGCGGTCCCTGAGGGGGCGCCTGAAATGATCCACTGGGTCCCCACCACCATTACAGGCCCCATGTTCACCGCCGCGAAAACCTCCCCCAGGCCCAGATATCCATATCGAATGGGCGGGGCTGTATAAAAGAGGCTCGAGAAAAGGGATAGGGCCACAAGGGGGGACATGATCCACATATGCCGGATGGTCATGTATCCTGCCGCCAGAAGCGCGGCTCCGATGTATAGGGCCCAAAGGGAAGTTCGAAGATCCCCAATGCTGATCTTCCCTTCCTGGAGGACTCTTGAACCGCCGATATTTCCCCAGGCCTTACGACGTTACACTGCGTCAGCTATATTATCTTTTACGCCCAAGCTCCCACGCGCCGATACCTCAATCCAGTAATCCCTCCTGGACCATCTCCGGCCAGGTCAGTTCGGATTTGAGTATCCCCTTGTTCCGGAGCCAATTATAGGAATCCATCACAAGACGGCGATCCGGAACTGACGGAGGCGCGATCCCCTTTCCACGGTCGTCCGCAACCACCGTGGCACCCTTCTTCTCAACGAAGGTCACGAGTGGTTCGGGGAGAACGGCCCCGGGAACCCTTCCGGAAAGAAGCATGGGAACCCGGGACGGAATACTCTTCGCCTCGATGAGGTTGAGCTTTGCCCCCGGCGCTTCGGCCTGAAGGAGTTTACGGGTAAGGTACTCGATAACGGTGTTGGAGCTGCCCGCTATTCCAGCTTCGGCAAGCTCTGCCAGGGACGGTTTACCTGTGCCGGGCGCGGCAAGAATGGCGAACATGCGCTGGTCACCAGTGGTGTTGTAGAGGGTGGCAACCATCCTCGAAGGGGTCTGGTTGGCGTCAAGAATAAGAGACGTGAGCATGTCCCCGAAGTATCCCTGGGTACTTCGGGCGGCCATGGCGGCGTCCTTTTCAAGACCGGACTTGAAGGTTATTAATTCCACATTCAGGCCCTCGTCGGAAAAGTATCCCTTCTCATATGCGACGAACAGGGGAAGTGCCTGAATGACGGGAAGCACCCCGAAGGAAATGGTGTCGGAGGCCGCCGCGGCGTTGGGGACCCCACTCGGGGAAGCAAAGGCTGTGGCCAGGATTCCAAGTGAAACGATACTTGTCTTAAGGAGGTTCAACTTATTATTCATGGTTTTCCATACCCCTTTGAAAAAGTTGGACGATATTATTATCGGCCCAGGGATTGGAAAATACCCAATTTTTTTAAAATGGCAAAGGGGTTTCAGGTTCTGACCATTTCCCGGGGATAATCACCGAAAAAAAAAGCTTGCAACTCCCTTTCCTTTAGAGTATCTATACCTCGCCGGTGAGAGTTGCTCCCGGTTAAAACCAGTTTTGTAGTACGGAAGAGCTTTATGGAGAACATTTGATCGAATAATGGTCTTGGGCTTTACGTTCAGGGCCTTTTTTGATTTGTTCCAGGGCTGTTCCGGCAAGCTGCAAAAAAACAGAGAAAGAAGGAGAAGTAAAATGGCAGAAGGAACTGTAAAGTGGTTTAACGAGTCCAAGGGTTTCGGGTTCATCGAGCAGGCCGAAGGCCCAGACGTTTTCGTCCATTTCTCGGCAATTCAGGGTGACGGCTTCAAGACCCTGAATGAGGGCCAGAAAGTGAGCTTTGAGGTTGTAGACGGCCCCAAGGGACCTCAGGCCAATAACGTCACCGCTCTGTAAGCCACGTTAGAGCAGGCCACCTGAAGACCCCGGGACATTAAATGTCCCGGGGTCTTTTTTTGTGTCCTGGGTTAATCTGTTTCGAACTCATGGATCAGGCTGTCGAGGATGTACCCCGCCACGCTGATGACCTGGTTCCGCGTGTACCCGTTTTTCCTGAGAAGCCGGTAGAAAGACCTGGCCAACATCTCCGCGTCCCTGTCGCCCCCATGCCCCAAGGCGGCGGGTTGGTTCTCCGGAACGTCCAAAACCTCCAAAACCTCCTGCATATCCATCTTCGCCTCCCGTTCACGGTTGAAATAACCTCACCGGTCCCGATTAGAATCCCCGCCGTTATCCTCTAACGCGGATTCAACCTCTCCGGCATTCGCAGCGCCGCAATATACGTGCCGATATTGCCACACTTTGACATCCCAGTCCGGAGGTGCCCTTGTAATGGGGATAACGGGGGAAAGTTTTCCGGGTGATGTCTATGCCACAGGCAGAAAAAAGGTTTTCGGCCACCGAAAATGTTGCAAAATAACCACACTGTTGGTGCCTTTGGCGACACAATATTGACAGAGTCGCAAAAAGTCCATTCGTGGCTTTTTGTTTTGGAAGACGGGGATCATTACATCCCGCTTGATGGATTATGGCAAATCCTCGATAATGAACTTCTGGAAAGTTTATCCATTCAACCCATTTGCTGACCGGGTGATGCCATGACAACCCTTTTAAGTTTGGCCCGTTTTTTTCCATTTCCGAGAACTCTCCAGAACAGGATGATCCTTCTGGTGACCTCACTTTTGGCCTTTCAGGTAGGGATGATGGGGATCGTCTTTTCCGGCCTCATCGGCGGTATCCTTGAGGACCAGATAGGGAAAAGAGCGCTGCGGGTTTCCCAGACGGTGTCCATGATCCCCGAAATCCGGCGGGAATTAGCTGCCGGAGACCCCGCCGGGGTCATTCAGCCCCTGGCGGATGGAATCAGGAAGACAGTCGGCGCGGAGTTCGTCGTGGTGGGTGACAGCAACGGTATTCGTTATTCCCATCCAAACCCCGACCGGCTGGGAAAATCCATGGTCGGCGGAGATAATGCGCCCGCCCTTGAGGATGGCCGATCATACGGTTCCAAAGCCGTGGGCACTCTTGGACCATCGCTGAGGGGTAAAACGCCGGTGTTCGATGATTCCGGCGCGATCATCGGGATCGTTTCGGTGGGATACCTAATCGAGAATGTTCAGCACATCATCCGGGAGCATCGCAGGCGGGGATTTTTCTACATAGGGATAATGCTGATCGTGGGCATCGGAGGCGCTGTATTGATTGCCAAAAGATTCAAGAAGGCCATCTTCGGCCTGGAGCCGGAGGAGATCGAAGGGGCTGTTGTTGACGGAATAGACGCCGATGAAGCTGATGGCCGTCACGGCCGGGATGAGGAACCAATTGGGTATAAGGAGGATCTTGACGAATAGCCCCACTAGGGGAAGGTTGAGGACCAGCAGCATCAGGTTGCCTATGTACATGGACGCCACCAGGCCCCACACCACATCGGGGTGCTGCTGGAACATGAGAGGCCCGGGTACGATGTTCATCCCCATGATGGCGCCCAACAGGACAGCTGTGGTTCCACTTCCCGGTATTCCCAGGGTAAGCAATGGAATGAGCGCCCCCCCGGCTGCGGCGTTGTTGGCCGACTCAGGACCGGCCACCCCCCGTATGTCGCCCTTGCCGAAGGTGTCGTTTCGGTTGGAAACCCTCTTCTCGAGGGTGTAGGAGATGAAACTGGCGATGGAAGCGCCGGCGCCGGGAAGGACGCCTATGAAAAATCCCAGGAAGCTGCCCCGGAGGATAGCTCCCAGTGAAAACATGAACTCCTTGAACGAGATATAGACCTTCCCCATCTCGGCCTTGGCCGTCTGGCCGGTGTGGGTTTCCTCCAGAAGGGACAGGACCTCGCTGATGGCGAAGAGGCCGATTGCCACCACGAGGAAGTCCATCCCGTCGTAGAGTTTCAGTTGGCCGAATGTATAGCGTGGAACGGCGCTGCCCGGATCCAGACCCACGGTGGCGAGCATGAGGCCGAAGAGGGTGGAGATCATGGCTTTGGCAAGATTCCTGCCCGCAAGGCTGGAAATCATTGAGAAAGCGAATACCATCAGGGCCAGATATTCGGCCGGGCCGAAGCGGATCGCAACGTTAGCCAGAAAAGGGCCGAAGAGCATCAGGCCGATAACCGAGATGGTGCCGGCGATGAAGGAACCGATGGCGGAGATGGCGAGAGCAGGGCCCGCGCGGCCCTGGCGGGCCATCTGGTATCCATCGATGGTGGTGACCACCGAGGCCGTCTCACCGGGCACATTCAGCAGAATACTCGTAGTGGACCCTCCGTACATTGCCCCGTAATAAATCCCGGCCAGGAGAATGAGGGCCGATTCCGGCGGGAGTTTGATGGCGAAGGTAAGGGGAACCAGAATAGCTACCCCCGTGATGGGGCCGATGCCGGGAAGAACCCCGATCACGGTTCCAACCAGGCAGCCGGCGAAAGCCACACCGAGGTTCAGGGGCCTTAAAGCGACGGAAAACCCCATCATTAAAGAGTGAAAGACGTCCATTTTAGCCCCCGAAGATTTTGCCGACAGGCAAGGGAATGTCCAGCAGGAACACGAACCCAGCGTAAAGTGTAAGGCTCAGGACCAGGGAGGCGATAATCCCTTTTCAGAGTTGCCCCTTGAATATGACGGCCAGGATGGTTACTTCCAGCGTGGTGGTCGCGATGAACCCCAGGGGTACGAGGGCGTAGGCATAGATGACCAGGCTGAACAGGACCAAGGCCATGTTCAGCCAGATTTTGAGGCCGGGCCACTGGGGCTCGGGGTCTGGCCTGATCAGGATGTACAGAATGAATAGAAAAAGGAGGCCGGTGATGAGGAGAGGAAACGCCTTGGGACCGATGGGGTCCGCCATGAACCCCACCTTGAAGTGATAGCCCATGTATGCATACCCAAGGGTGATGAGTAGCAGCAGGCCTCCCGTAATGCGGTCTGTCACAGACCAAGCTCCTTTGTCAATCCCTGGATCTCATGAATCTGGTCTTTGACGAATTTCTCGAAATCTTTGCCCCCCCTGTAGAAAGGAGCCAGGCCGTTCTGCTTACGCATCTTGGCCCATTCATCTGATTTCTCCATCTTTGTCAGGGCGTTCAGCCAGTAATTATAGGCATCGTCCGATGTTCCGGGGGGCATGTAGAATCCCCTCCAGACTACCCACGTGGCATTGTAGCCCTGTTCGACGGCGGTGGGGATATTAGCAAGGTTGCCCGGCAGGCGGTGTTCGCCCAAAACCGCGAGTACTCTGATCTTGCCCGCCTCGAGTTGCCCCATGACCTCGGAGATGTCGCCGGGAAAGACCTGGACGAATCCGCCGAGAAGAGAAACCATGGCTTCGCCCCCGCCGTTAAAGTTGACGTACTTGATTTTCTTCGGTTCGATGCCGGCGGCCTTGGCGAGGAGCATGACCTTCATGTGGTCCTGTCCGCCCACGGCGCTGCCGCCACCCACGGCGATCTTGCCTGGATCTTTTTTCCACGCTGCCATCAGCTCTTTCAGGTTCTGCCATGGGGCGTCCGCCTTGACGGAAATGACTCCGTAATCCGCCCCGTTGGCAGCCAGCCATCGGACATCATTCATGGTGAACTTGGTGTACTGGCCCTGTGCAAGACGGGTCGTGGTCGACCTGCTTGCGGCCACGAGGACATTATTGTCGCCCTTCAGTTCGGTCACTACATGGGCGAAGGCTACTCCTCCTCCTCCGCCAGGCATGTTAACTACCTTGATGGGTTTGCTTGTGAAGCCGAGATCAAACAGGGCTCTGGCTCCAGACCGACATGAAAAGTCCCATCCTCCGCCTGGATTGGCCGGCGCGATACATGTTACTCTGGCCGGGGTAAAGGCCAATGTGGGAGCGGCTGCCGCAAGAAGCAGGACAGTCGCTACAGCCAATGTTCTCATCCACTTTCCACTCATTGTTCCCTCCTTTTGAAAGGTTCTCTCCATCCCCTGGGCGGATCCGGACCGTTTCCGGCTCCAACCGAATGTGAGGCGGGGGAGCGCCCCGAATATCCCGCCTGATGGACCTTTTGCGATCACTTTATTATCCTCAATGTTATTCTTAGAACAGTGTTTTGTATTATGTAAAGATTGGGAAACTAAAGAGTTTTTATTTCTTTACGGTTATTGTGGACTTTTTGTTTATGGGGTGGTCCCGAAAGCGGGGTTTATTCCGTGTTTATTCCGTTGACATCAGGCGATGGACGGGGTTAGCCTCCGGCCTGGCTTAAGAATCGGGGGGGATGGTGCATGAAAAAACGTGCTGCTTTCAAGGATATCCTGATCTATGTTGTTTTCGTAGCCGCCGTTCTGGTGGCCCTGTTCATCCTGTCGTCCAAAAAACCACCGTTAATGCCCGCGGACGGGATACATCGTTCCTTGAGCGCAGACCGGGAGTGCACACCCTGCCACTCCCCCGGAGGTGATGAACCCCTGGGGCAAAAACATCCTCCAAAGATTGTTTGTGTCGAGTGCCATAAGCACGCAAAATAAAGTCATCATCCCAGGGCCGGATTGAAGTAGCCGAACCGAACCATCGGGAATCGTTTGTGGATCCTTTTTATAAGAGGTTTTATCCCCATTGCATCTTTAGTCCCGTCCCAATCCAGCGAGTCCATGTACATGTCGGGATCGATGTTCAGGTTTCTCCACTGGATCATATGGATGCCTGTTTTTTTCAGGATTTTTTCAAATGCGTCGGCTTCGGCAGGTTCATCCGTCAGGCCCGGGAACACGAAATAGTTGACGGAGACGAACTTTCCCATGTCGTTTCCAAGCGCCATGCTTCGGATCACATCTTCAAAGGTGTAGCCTGACGGTCTGAAATAGCGGTTGTAAAGCTCCCTCCTGGCGCTGTTAAGGCTGATCCGCACACTGTCCAGCCCGGCTGCGAAAAGCCTCTTGAGGATATCCGGCCGGCTGCCGTTGGTGTTGAGGTTGATCGTTCCGGCCGTTGTCCTTTCCCGGATCATCTTGATGGCCGCATGCAGCAGATCTCCCTCGGTGAGAGGCTCCCCCTCGCATCCCTGTCCGAAACTCACCACCCCGTCGGGGACCTTATCCAGGTGACCCACGGCCACCTCGGCCACCTCCTCGGGGGTGGGGGAGAAGGAGATCCGGTCCTGGGTCGAGGGGACGCATGTCCCGTCCTGAAGTGAAATGCACCCGACGCATGCGGCGTTGCACGTTCTGGAGGTGGGAAGCGGGGCCTCGTACCTGCCGAGGAAAAGGTTGCGGGCCGCAGGGCACCTGTAGGTAATACAGCAGTGCGCCAGGTGCTTGATCAGACGATTTTGGGGGTATTTCAGCACAGCCTTCCGCGCGCTTCGATTTTCCGGCTCCCCTTCCGGGAAGTTGTGGAGATCCTGGCGGGGGTCGGGGTCCACCCGTACGCCGGCTGCGACGAACGATCCTTCCCTCCAGCCGAGACAGGTGTAGGCGTACAGTGGCAGGTGCGGGGCGCCGTGATCCCTGATGAAAGCGCTCCACAGCAGGGAAGTATAGGCCGGCGGCAAAAAAGCGGAAACGGCGAAGACCGGTCGGCCCTCAAAGGAATGCACGATCTCCGTACGGCCTGTTGCAGGGTCAATTCCCACCGGGTGTCGGTCGGGCAGGACATACAGATCGGCGCCATAGGGCATCGGGACGATCTCCTCAGGCATGGGCGGCCGGTGAAATCTCCCTGACGCTCCCATCATCCTGAGATTGGGGTGCTCAAACACCTCTCC
Source organism: bacterium BMS3Abin14 (assembly GCA_002897695.1). Taxonomy (NCBI): domain Bacteria; species bacterium BMS3Abin14. The sequence goes on along the minus strand of BDTG01000013.1, from coordinate 21,877 downwards.
GTCAGCATCGGCAACGACCATCATGGGCAGGGATGAGAGATCGTCCATCATGCTTTATCCTTTACCATTTTTTTTGGAAACACTGAACTTTGTTGTTATACTCCCACTCTATAAGGAAGTGCGAAGAGTTCACCAAACGGGATATGGACCAGGTGCGGTAGAAGGAGGCAGATATGAGGAAGAGAAACCTTTTAGTCGTGATTCCCCTGATGCTAGTTTTTGCGTTCCCTGGACCGGGCCGGGCATCGGAAAGTGAAAAATACCCCTTCTTGCCCTCCCTTCTCAACACGAAAACCGGCGGACCGGTAAGTTCATCGGAATATGAGAACCCAAGCCGCTGCAAGGTCTGTCACGGAGAGATCTATAGACAGTGGAACGGGTCAATGCATTCAAATGCCCTGAAAGATCCTGTCTTTCAGGCCATGTGGGTAATGGGCGACAGGGAGACGAACGGTGCTATTCGCAACCTCTGCGCGGGGTGTCACACTCCCATAGGAACAGTGGGGGAGGAGGTGGTCCTGGACGCTGAAAAGGGCGTTTTTACCGCCGGAACCATCGCGTCGAGGGGTGTCCAGTGCGACTTCTGCCACACGATCGCAGAGCTGACCTGGAAGAAAACGGCTCTCATGCAGCCTCACAACGCCGCCATACTCATGGATCCCGGCGACGTAAAGAGAGGTCCATACAAGGATTCCGATTCTCCAGGGCATGACACCGCGTATTCCCAACTGCACACATCTGCGGAGTTCTGCGGCTCCTGTCATAACGTCTTTCATCCCTCCACTGATTTTCCGTTGGAGCGGACCTATGAGGAATGGCGGTTGTCGGTTTACGCCAGGGCCGGAATCGTTTGCCAGGACTGCCACATGATGCCGGTGGAAAAGGCAATAGAGGTGGCGGCGACGATGACAAAACCGATGAATCCCGGGAAGGCTTCTCCTCTAGGTCCTATGCGAGACAACGTCTATACCCATGAATTCGTCGGAGGAAACTTTACCGTAACAGCAATCCTCGGAGCGGACAGGCATGCCGCCATCGCCAGGAGCAGGCTGAAATCGGCCGCAACAATCAGTATCCACCTCCCCGATAAGGCTGTGTCGGGAAAGGTCGCACGGTTCACAGTCGAGGTGTTCAACGTGGGGGCGGGCCACAACCTGCCCACGAGCCTCACCGAGGTTCGGCAGATGTGGCTCGACATAACGGTCAAGGACCCGAAGGGTAACGTGCTTTACCGTTCAGGCGCAGTGGATGAAAAGGGTGATATCGATCCGGATGCCAATATTTTTCACGCGGTGGCTGTCGATAAGGATGGGAACGTCACCTATAAGCCATGGGCCATATCTCACTTCTCCTATGTCCGGACAATCCCCCCAAAGGGATCGGACGTCAGCGATTACGCTTTCCTCGTTCCTCCCAGGTTCAAAAAGGGCGAACTGGTTATCGATGCTGTTCTTCGTTATCGTTCCCTTTCCCAGGAACTTGCCGACACCCTGCTTGGCGAGGGCGCAATCGAGGTCCCGGTGGTGGATATGACCGCTGCCCGGTCGGTGCTGGAAGTGTCCAGAAAATGATAGTTGCCGCTTTTCGTGGAGTTAAAATCCATTAATCTGCCTGTGCGTCGCACCCGGACAGGTGGGCTTTTTGTGACCATGACGAAGGAAGGTCGAAAGACCGTAGAATAAAGGAGATGTAGAGGATGATTATCGTAATGAGGGAAGGCGCCTCGGACGAACAGCTCGAAGAGGTTCTGAACAGGATCAGGGAGTTGGGCTATACGACTCACCTGATACGCGGGGAGCAGAGAAACGTCATCGGCGCCATTGGCGACGAGAGGGAAAAGGCGCGGCTTCAGTATCTGGATGCCATACCCGGGGTTGAAAAAGTCGTTCCCATCCTCCAGCCGTACAAGCTGGCGAGCATCCAGGTAAAGGCCGAAGGGGTTGGGGAGCGATCCGTTATCGAGATCGCGCCGGGCGTGGCATTCGGCGGGCAAAGGATCACGGTCATTGCCGGCCCGTGCAGTGTTGAGAGCAGGGAATCTCTTCTGGAAACGGCACGGGCGGTCAAGGCTGCCGGCGGCGCCATCCTCAGAGGCGGGGCGTTCAAGCCCAGGACCTCACCCTACAGCTTTCAGGGATTGGAGGAAGAGGGGTTAAAGCTGTTGGCCGAAGCCAGGGAGGAAGTCGGGATGCCCGTGGTCACAGAAGTGGTCAACCCGGAGGATGTGGACCTTGTGGCGGGATATTGCGACATGCTCCAGGTGGGCGCCAGGAATGTCCAGAATTTCGCCCTGTTAAAGAAACTTGGCCACATCGAAAACCCCATCCTGCTCAAGAGGGGGATGATGACCACGATCGATGAGTTCCTCATGTCTGCGGAATATATCCTGTCGGCGGGCAATCCCAATGTGGTCCTCTGTGAACGCGGGATCCGGACATTCGAGACCGCGACACGCAACACTCTTGACATCAGCGCGGTCCCGGTCCTCCTGGAAAAGACCCATCTGCCGATAATAGTCGACCCGTCCCACGCGACCGGGCACTGGCAGTATGTCAAGCCGCTCTCCTTCGCGGCGGTGGCGGCCGGAGCCGACGGGCTCATGGTGGAGGTCCACCCCAAACCTGAGGTTGCCATGTGTGACGGGCCGCAATCATTAAAACCGGACACCTTCCAGGATCTTATGAGGAGGTTGGAGCTGTTCGCGGAGGCCGCCGGAAGGACAATCTGAATGATTCGGAACGTGTCGGCCGGCAGGGGAATGTGGATGTTTCCGATACTGAGGCGGCTGGGAAACCTGCTGCTTGGATGCGTCCATTATCTCGGCGGCCTGGTCGTGTTCGGTGTCGGATCACTGGGTATGATGTTCACCCGGCCGGTTTACCTCGTCGAGACGATCAAACAGATGCACTCCATCGGGGTGCGATCCCTGCCGCTCGTCGGCCTGGCGGGTATCTCGACGGGGGCCGTTTTGTGCATGCAGACGATTGATATTCTTGGCCAGTTCGGCGCAGGCCAGTACGTGGCAGCGGTGGTCGGGCTGTCCGTCGTCAAGGAGCTTTCGCCCGTTATTACCGCGCTGTTAGTGGCCGGGAGGTCAGGCTCCGGGATCAGCGCGGAACTCGGATCCATGATCGTAACCCGGCAGGTCGATGCCCTTAAAGTACTCGCTGTGAACCCCCAGCGCTACCTGGCCGCAACCCGGATCGCCGCCTGTGTCCTGGTTCTGCCGCTTCTCACCGCCATGGCGGACATCCTCGGGATTACGGGCGGCCTCGTCGTAGCCGTCACGCAGGGTGGGATCAATTACAGTACCTACTACTATAAGACCCTTGATTACATAGCTATTACGGACGTGGCTCCGGGCCTGATCAAAGCGGCTGTTTTCGGCCTGATCATAGGGACAGTGGCATGCAACGAGGGGTTCAACGCCCGCGGGGGGACCGAGGGCGTGGGTAGGTCCACAACGGCAGCGGTTGTCCTGGCTTCCCTTCTCATCCTCCTGTCGGACGTCTACATGACCAGGCTTCTTCTGGCTATCTTCCCGGACTGAGGTGAACGCCATCACGGAATACCAAGGAACCGTCATAGAGATCAGGGATGTCTGGAAGACACTGGATGGCAAGGAGGTGCTTCGCGGCATCAATCTTTCTGTTGGCGCGGGCGAAACCATGGTCATCATGGGAAGAAGCGGGAGCGGCAAATCGGTGCTTCTTCAATGTATCATTGGATTGATGATCCCCGATTCGGGCACGATTACCGTGGACGGAATGGAAGTGACCTCCTTTGAGACAGAGAGGGAGTGGAAGGCCCTCCGCCTCAAGGTCGGATTTCTTTTTCAGGGCGGGGCTCTGTTCGATTCCCTGACCGTAGCCGAAAACATTTCCTTCCCCATCCTGCAGCACACCGCTTCGGGGGAGAAGAGGGCCCTCAAATGTGCCATGGAACTGTTAAGGCTGGTTGATCTTGAGGGCGAGGATAGAAAATATCCCTCGGAACTCAGCGGAGGAATGCAGAAAAGGGTCAGCCTTGCCCGCACTTTGGCGCTTGGGCCGAGCATCGTGCTTTTCGATGAGCCCACGGCAGGGCTGGATCCGGTAACATCCGATTCGATATCGCAACTCATCAAGAACCTGAATCGGCAGGGAGGAAATTCGTCCCTTGTCGTTACCCACGATATCCGTTCGGCCTTCCATATTGCTGACCGAATGGCCATGCTGGAGGACGGGAAGGTACTCATGGCCGGTACGCCGGATGAGTTCAGAGCCACACATTTAGGACAGATCCAGTTGTTTCTTTACGGTTGATGACTTTTTGCAAAGTCCTCAACCAGGATAGCCACGGGGTGTAAAGACCCTTTCCGCCCCATGTTGAAGGGGAGGGGCAAGAGGCTGCGGACCGCGTCCGGAGAATTCGGGAGATGGCGATGAAGAGAAAGACATTTATGGAATTGACCGTGGGATCCTTTGTGCTGGTGGGGCTCCTGGCCGCCCTTGTCATGGTGCTCACCATTGCCAACCGTCAGAATGTCTTTGTAAAAAGGTACAGGTTGTTTGCGATTTTCGAAACTGTGGGCGGGCTTAAGGTAGGCGCACCGGTGTTCCTTGCCGGGGTCGAGGTAGGAACCGTGAACTCCCTTTCCTTCACCCGGGGAGGCGGTGTCAGAGCTACCCTTCAGATTCAAAAACGCTACCAGAGCAGGATCACGGAAGATTCCATGGCAACCATCGGTTCTATCGGGCTCCTGGGCGACAAGAGCGTTGAGATCACGATGGGCTCGTCGGACGCGGTGATCCTGCAGCCTGGTCTTTTACTGAGGACCCAGTCCCCCGTGTCTCTCAGCGCCCTCCTGGAGGGCATAACCCCCCTGAGCCGCAGGCTGGAAGAGGTTCTGACCAACCTGGGGAAGATAACCGGGGAACTTGCCGATGACCGGCAGGCACTGGGAGAAAGTCTTCGGGCGGCATCCGATCTCCTGGGTGGCATTTCCAGGGGGCAGGGTACATTGGGGCGGCTGGTTAAGGACGACAGGATGTACGAGAAGCTTGTGCGTACGGTGGAGGCGGCAGGGAAGGCGGCAGCCTCCCTGAAAGAGCTTTCGGACAGGACGATACCCCTCGTGGAGGAGATCCGTGTAACAGCCAAACAGTTTCCTGAAATTTCCGGGGAGGCTTCCCGTTTTCTGGTATCGGCGGGAAAAACCATGGACAAGCTGGATGTCATCGCGGACGATGTCAAAAAATCCTCCGGTGAAATGCCGGGTATTCTGATCTCCATGGGTAAGACGGCGGATAACCTCGCCGCAGCGTCCGATGAATTTCCGGGCGCCGCGCGTAGCCTCAGGGGAACCATGGAGGAATCGGAGAGGGTCGTCGAGGCAGCCAAGGGGAACTGGTTGTTTAAGGGGGCTTTCCCCGTTGAGACCGGCCCATCAGCGGTGGAGGTTGACCGACGATGAAACGTGCGGCCGTGTTCAGTGGAATTGTCGCCTTTCTGGTGATTTTTCTTTCCGGGTGCATGGGGAACCGCCCCGTTAAGCGTCCTGCGCTTGAAGATGAGGCCCGGACTTACGCCCGGAGGTATGACGAGGATTTCTACCTGGGACGATATCATCAGGCTATCAGGGACGCTGTACGTTCCCTGGCCGTCTATCGTGCTTTGGATCTGGATAGGCAAACCGCCATCTCCCTGAACAACCTGGGGGCGGTCCAGGATCGGTTGGGCAAGGTGGACAAGGCAATCGGCTCCTACAGGGAGGCCATCGCACTGTCGAGGGATCTCAACGATGTGAGCACCCTCACCGCCGCCTTAAACAACCTCGCCGGAACCATTGCCGCAACCAACCCGGTCCAGGCCGCAGCTCTGGCCAATGAGGCCAGGGATATCGCATCAGACCGGGGCCAAACCATTGTAGAAGCCAGAGCCTTGAGTGTTCTGGCATCCATCGCCTTCGCTTCAGATGATCTGGGAGGAGCGGCAACCCTTTGCAGGCAGGCACTGGAGTTGAGCGCCGGTGCTGGTGGTGAGGGCGTCAGGGCTGCATGTCTGACAAGGCTGGGAAGGCTGCTGGCCCGTACCGGCAACCCGGAAGCCGGCCTGGAATCGGTCAAATCCGGGCTGGCCATCGACAGGAAGCGTGGCGACCCATTTTCCATCGCCAGGGATTACCAGGCCATGGCGGAGGTTCTGGACGCCCTGCATGATCTGGAAGGCGCCGAGAAAAGCCTCGAGAAGGCCGAGGATATCCTGAGGTTTCTCGGCATCGACCAGGTTAAATGATGATTTCTTTCTGACCCTGTCACTAATAGATTTTCACCGACTCAGCCTTGAAGATCAGGGTTATCTCCTCCCCCAGTTTCAGCTCCATGCCTGCGTATGATTGGGTGGTTATTCGTGAGGTGAGCGATTCCCCCGCCTCAACCCTGATATCAACCGATCCGTTTCTCTCCTGAATGGCGGAGATCCTCCCCGAAAAAACGTTCCTGGCGCTGGTGGATCCAGGCTTGCGGCTGATCAGGATGGATTCCGGCGGTATCGATGCCGTGTGTGAACCGTCCTTTCCCTCCGGCACGACGATGGTAATCCGCCCCGTATCAAAGACCCAGTCCCCTCCGGCCTGATAGACGGCCCCCTTGAACACGTTCTCCATGGCGCCGGCGGAAACCGTCCCCTCCAGAACCGTTACCACCTCGTCGGCAAGCCTGTAGGCCCTGTCCAGGTTATGTGTGGTGAAGATGACGGTCGTCCCCTCATCCCGGCATATCTCCAGAAGTACCCTCTCCATTACCGCCTGGCTGGACGCATCTACATTGGCCATGGGTTCGTCGAGGAGAAGCAGATCGGGTCTCATGACAATGGACCTGGCGAGAGCAACCCTCTGGGTCTCGCCGCCGGAGAGCTCCGCGCACCTTCTCATCTCAAAACCGGGCAGCCCCACTGAACTCAGTGCACTTTTTACCAGTCGGGCCGTTTCCTCTTTGGGTGTTCCGCAGACACGGAGGGGATAGGACACATTTCCCTCCACGGTGCTTTTAAACAGGTAGGGGGATTGGAGAACGACGCCGGTCCTTCGCCGGAAAGCCGTCATGGCGGATGCTGTCCCGGAGTTAAGGTCCGTCCCTTCAAAAAGAATCCGGCCCCCGGCGGGGTGAAGAAGGTGTCCCAGGAGCATCATCAGTGTGCTTTTTCCTGAACCGTTGGCCCCGGTAAGGGCGGTGATGCAGCCCTTGCCTATGTGGAGATCCGCAATGTCCAGCACCCGTCGCTCCCCATAATTAAAGATTAAATTTTCTATTTCAAAAAGGGTCATCCAGGTCAGTACCTCTGGAACCTGCGAAAGAGCATATTGACGGTAAAGGCCACGGCGAGGAGAATGATTCCGAGGGCCATGGCGAAGGCGAACTCACCCTTGCCCGTTTCCAGGGCGACGGCGGTGGTTAGGGTCCGGGTGTACCCTCGAATATTGCCGCCCAACATCATGGCCGAACCCACCTCGGCAACCACCCGGCCGAACCCGTTGAAAAGCGCCGCCATGAGTCCGAAGCGTGCCTCCATGAGGATGGTGACAGATACCCGCCGCGGGGATGCGCCGAGGCTCATGGCCGTGACTCTTGCCCTGGAATCAACACTGTTTACGGCGGCAATGGTAAGACCCACTATGAGGGGGAATGCCAGGATGATGTCCCCCAGGATGATCCCCGTAGGAGTGAAGAGGAGATCCAGAAATCCGAGAGGGCCTTTCCTGGAAAGGAAGGAGTAGACAAAGAGGCCCACCACCACGGTGGGGAGGGCCATGAGGGTGTTGAAGAGGGTTATGAGGGTGCCCTTGCCGGTGAATTCTCTGGTCGTCACAAGGTAGGCGAGAGGGATTCCCAAAAGGGCGGCGACAAAGGTGGCGGAAAGAGCCACCTTCAGGGAAAGGAGGGCGATAGACATCACTTCCGGATTGAGGGAGAATACCAGCCGGAAGGCTCCGATGAGAGCTTCGATTATATATCCCATGGTGATTTGAAGCTCCTGTTACATGTTCCGGCAGGACCCCGGAACAGGTAACAGGGACTGCTATGGTTATTTCCCGGCCAAGGGAGTGAAAAGCTTGTTTCCATATTTGTCGGTGAAATCACCGATCAGCTTCTGTCCGCTCGGAGAGGTCATGAAGGTGATGAGCTTCATGGCCCCTTCGTAATTCACGTTGGGGTATTTCATGGGATTGACCGCCATGATGCCGTAGGGGTTGAAGAGCAGGTCCGAGTGTTTGATGAAGAGCATCTTCAGATCGTCCACCTTGTCTGAATATTTGAGGAAAGTGCCGGAATCGGAGAGGGTGTATCCCCTCTTTTCGTAGGCTATGGTGAGCGTTTCCCCCATCCCCTTGCCCGATTCGAGGTACCAGCTTTTGCCTGAGGGCACGGATCCGAGAACGGCCTCCCAGATGTGTTTTTCTTTTATGTTGGTGCCGGAGTCGTCTCCGCGGGATACAAACGTGGCGCCATTTTGGGAGATTCTCCTGAAGGCCTCCTCGGCACTGTCTGCCGTTCTGACCCCGGCAGGATCGGTCTTGGGACCTACGATGATGAAATAGTTGGCCATTACCTTCCGACGGTTCACGGCGTGGCCATCCGCAACGAACTTGATCTCCCTTGCCGGGGCGTGGACGAGTGTGACATCCACATCGCCGTTTTCAGCCAGCTTGAGCGCTTTGCCGGTTCCGACCGCGATGACGTCGACCTTGATACCGTATCTTTTTTCAAAGACAGGCAGAAGGTAGTCAAGGAGCCCGGTGTTGTCCGTACTGGTGGTGGACGAAAGCTTGAGACGGCTTTTGTCCGCCTGACACGGCGTATACGTGGACATGAGAATAGCCCCGGCGAGCAGAAGGACAATCGCAATTCCTGTCGGCTTTCCGTTCATGAACAGTTCCTCCTTTTTTCCTGGCACAAAATGGCAATCAGATTGACTCGGTGAGAATTTTACCCGCGCCGGAAACGTCGTAACCGGACAGGCCGGCCCCGATTTCCGCAAATTCCATCGTATTTAAAAGGCCGAAAAAGTTCTGAATCTCCTTTTGAAAAAAGGTCTCCCGGAACGTCACGAGGTCGAACCGTTCCCGGAAAAGTGGAATGAAGTCGAGATCCAGTATCTCCGAGACATTCTGGATGGCAAGGCCGGCATCAGCCTGTCCCCTCATTATCGAGACCCCGACCTCCATGTGGCTGCCCAGGGTCAGACTGTCATCGGCAAAACCCGAGCGATCAGTTCCGAGGTGATCAAGTTCCATTTCAAGGCGAAGACGTGTTCCGGTTCCTACCTCTCGTCCGGCCCATCGCAGCCGTCCGGTCAGGATGTCCTCCAGGGAGCGGATTCCAAGTGGGTTGCCCTTTGCGAGAAGGAGTCCCTGGGTCCTTACCGCCAGGGAGACCGCCACCGCTCTTTGATCGAAATAGCCGGTAAGATAATCTTCGCCATGGTGAGGATTTTGGGCTGAGTAAAGGTGGACGGCGGCGATATGGCATAGCCCCCTTTTTAAGGCCATGATGCCCTCGGTGCTGCCGGCACGCGACTGCAGTGGGATCGTCTCGGTGAAGCGCCTGCGAAAGAGGGAGATCAAACGGACCAGAAGGGGATCATCGCTGCCTGCAACGAGGAGAAGCCCCTGCGCCCTTTGGACAAAAGGCCACTCCCCCGGGAACCCGGCAACGCTTGATTCAATCCACCTGTCCACCAGGTGGCGGGGGAAAAGCCATTTTCCGGTTATCTTGGTCCCGGGGAGCCCGCGGTTGTGGATAAGGCTGTAGACCTGTTTCTCGTTGATGCCCAGATACTCGGAAACCTCCCGGGTGCCGAGGAAAGAACTTGCCAAATGAGCCTCCCTTGCGAAGGATGTCGGTGAGGATAGTACGGAGGTTATCCTTAAAGCAAGGCGGGATCAAGAAAAATATTACAAAAAATAACCTTTTATTACAGCAGTAACCAGTACCCGGTTTCCAGGAACTGCCTGGTTTGAACTTGAACTACACCAGGCACTAGGAACCAGGAACTAATAAACTCTGGGGCCCTTCATTTCCCCATACGCGGTTTCCTAAACCTTTGCATTGGTTATAGGGGTCTGTTATCATTTTCAAAAGAAAATGATAAATGTTTTGCGATCCTATCAAGGCTGGAACTACTTTGCGCAACTTGGCGTACTTGGCGGTGACTCAGCTTTGTGTCGGCTTACCTACAGGTCATGAGCCAATTTACCGCAAAGTCAGCGAAGTTTCGCAAGGTTTAATACCAGAACCTTATAGTTGATGGCTTTTCACGATCATATCAGTATTACCGGGGGGTAAATGGAAGATAGGGTTAAAAAGCTCGAAAACGATATACAGATGCTGAAGACACGGTACGATCAATATTTTCTCGGGGTGCAGAACCGGCCTCCCGAGAAGCTGGCCGGCGATGTGGCGAGGGAAATCCGTTTGCTTTCGGCAGCCATCATAAACAATACTGCCCTGAGGTTCCGGGTTCAGCAGGCTGTCTCACGCTACAATGTCTTTCTTCAGTATTGGCAGAGGAACCTTCGGGATATCGAAGAGGGAAGGTCACTCAGGAGGAGGGGAGGCGGGAGCGGCATTGAGTACGCCCAGGTGGGCGCCATAGAAATTTCCTCCCCGGAAGACGACAGGGAGCAGATGAACTCGCTCTTTATGGTTCTGGACAGGACATACAGAAAAAATACTGGCCGCCCGGCCCCTGCCATTGCCAAGGTCCGGAAAATAGTAGGCGATCAGACGCGGACGATCAGGGAAAAATACGGATGCGACCGTGTCGCTTACCGTGTGGAATATGAGGACGGAAAGGTGAAGATCAAGGCTGTCCCTGTAGGCCTAGTAAAGAGGTAGGGAGAATATCATGACTCAATCCAAGGTTGCCGGACTTCTCGAATCTTTGACCCGCCTGATACCGGGCATCTCCGGCTACCAGGCGAAGGAAAAACGACGGAGCGCAGACAAAGCGGTCCGGGAGAAAGCCGCTGGCGCGGTGATTCGCTGCAGAGGGAGGATCTCAAGGTTGATCACCGAAATGTCCAGGAATGGTGACCTGGCCTCCCTGAAGTCCATCGGAGCGCTGGAACGGGTTGCCATCAGGCTGGAAAGGCTTGAGGATGAATTGCGCCATGCCGCATATGGTTATACAGGCTTTTTCGACGAGGCCGGAGTCGGTCAGGATGAATTGGCGCTACTTTACGAGTTTGATATCGAGCTGCTAAGTGAATCGGAAAAACTCGAGGGGCTTGTGCCCGACCAGCAGGCCGGAACCACCGAGGGCTGGCTTCAATCATTAAGCGACACAGTGGGTGTTGTTCAGAGATCTTTCGAGGATCGAAAACGGGTTGTCGAGAGGAAAGACCCGGGATAATGGGTGAGGTAATAGGATGAGTGAATTTTTAGAGGTCCTGGAATGGATTGATGAAACCGGCGAGGAGATGGTGCACCGTGTTCCTCCTGAGGGAACCGGTGAGATCAAATTCGGGGCGCAGTTGGTGGTCAATGAGAATCAGGCCGCTGTGTTTTTTCGGGATGGCCGTGCTCTCGACGTGCTTGGCCCGGGGAGGCATACCCTTGCTTCCCAGAATCTCCCTCTTCTGACCAAGGCGCTGAGCCTCCCCTTCGGCTTTCGGAGTCCCTTCAGGGTGGCCGTCTATTTCGTGGCCATGAAGACCTTCACAAACCTGAACTGGGGTACGAGGGATCCCGTGGCTTTCCGGGACAGTGAATTAGGCATGGTTCGGCTTCGGGGCAACGGAAATTTTACCATCAGGATTCTGCAGCCCATGCTTTTTGTGAACGTAGTCGCCGGGACGCAGGGCATCTACACTACCGATGAGATATCGGATTTTCTGAGAGGGATCATCGTCTCGAGGATCAACGATCTGCTTGGGGAAAACCTTGACACCCTCCTTAACCTGCCGCAGGTCTACGATGAACTGGGAGCCGCCGCCAAGGCCAGGGTCCGTGACGAGTTTCTCAAGTACGGTATCGAACTCAGGGATCTCATCATACGTGCCATTACTCCGCCTGATGATGTTCAGAAAATCATCGATGAACGGGGAGGAATGCGGGCTGTCGGCGAGAGCGACTATCTTCGATTCAAGGCGGCGCAGTTCATGGGCGATGCCGCCAAGACAGGGGCGGACGGGGCGACGTCAGGCGCTGAGTCAGGCATGGGTATGGGGCTGGGCGCGGGGCTTGGAATGATGATCCCGGCTTTTCTTAAAGGGACCCTGAGTGAGGGAGGTAAGAAGGGGACGGTTAAAGGTTATCCATGCCCCCGGTGCCATGGGGAGGTGCCTGATGATGCCAGGTTCTGCTCCCGATGTGGGACGCCTGTTGTTAAAGGGCAGATCTGTCCACGATGTCAAACAGATCTTCCCGTCGACGCAAAATTCTGTTTCCGGTGTGGGCAGGAGGTAAAGAAGGTGGAGACGAAATGCCCCAATTGCGGGAAGAAGGCCCCGGAGGGGGCTCATTTCTGTCTGAATTGCGGCGAGAAGATTCAGTAACCTCCGCGATCTGATACGTGAAAAAAACCTGTTACGTCAGTCACCAATGCCCACAATGCGGGGGCGAAGCGGTCTTCGACCAGGAGGCCACAGGCACAAAGTGTCGCTTTTGCGGTGCCTCCCTCATGGTGGTGGGCGGCCGTTCAGCATGGCTGAACTTCCTCATCAAGCCCAAGATCAGGGTCAAGGACACCCCACCTGAGATCACTGCCATCGCCAGGCAAAACCACTGGAAACCGCCTCTTATCAGGTCGGTTATCCCTTTTTACTACCCTTTCTACAGGACAAGAGGCCAGGCCATGCATTGGGTGACAGGTGAGAAGAGGGGGGACGAGGTTCGGCGGGGTGAGACAGTGGAGGAGCTCAAGACCAGAAATTTCGACCTGATGAGGCCAGGGCACACAGACCTGTCCACTGGCCTCTTCTCTCCGGGGGTCAGAGCGCAGACCCTGCACCTTTTTCTGGCCACGATGGAAAACGCCGGAGGGATCCCTTTTTTGCCTATGCAGTTAAGCAGGGAGAAATTTCACGAAAGAGTCGTGCACAACACCACCGAGGGGTTCGATGTATCCGACCTGTTTGTCATCGAGGAGAAGACCTTCCTTCTCCGGGAGCGGTACTCCATACTCTATTTCCCCCTTTTTCTCGTGGAGGTCCGGGAGGGGGAAAGGATCAGGCTGCTCCTTCTGGATGCCGTCAGCGGTGATCTGGTACGTCAGATCGGGCACATGGAAATGGAGACCCTTCTAAATAATCTGGGTATCGGAGAGTCACAGACACCGGTTGAGAACCGTCTCAAACTGCTTCCGCTTATCTGCCCCGAGTGCGACGGTGATCTGCAGACGGGTACGACCGCGGTGATAAGGTTCTGCTGTAACTGCGGACGAGGATGGGAATCGGGAGGGCCCAGACTTCGGGAAAGAAAGTGCCTCTGGGCGGGGACGGAAGTGATGGTTAGACAGAAACAGACGATCTTTCTGCCCTTCTGGCGGTGGAATGCCGATGGAGGCAGTTCAGTGATACCGGCCTTCGGAGTCCGTTCCCCGCACCTTCTGTACAATATATCGAGGCGATACTACGAGGCCGATTTTCCCGCGGAGAACATTCCTTACAGCTGCCGGACGTCCGTTAAAACCCTTCCAGCTGAGCTTTCTCCGGAGGAAGCCAAAGAGTTGGCGGATGTGGTAATCTATACACATCGCAAGGCCCCGGTGGAAAAAAACGGAAAAATGGATTCCCTGGTGCTGATCCCGTTCAGACGCATGGGGCCCGATCTTGTGGATCATTATCACGGGCTTGCCGTTCCGGTGTCTGGTCTCAATGCGAGGATGTCTTGAGCATGAGAAGAATTTGCATGCGTGTAATCGTCTTTTTAGCCATTCTGGGCTTTTTTCTGGCTCTTCCAGACACCGGCTGGTTTCCCGATGGACAGCGCCCGTCCGGTCTTATGGCCGACAGTGATGTTGTCCTTACCGGGCAGGATGCGGATAAGAGCCCGCCCCTGGTCGTTCGTATTTTCGTCGACGGATCCATCAACCCGATTACCGCAAACTACATCGTAGAACAGCTCGTGAAAGCGGAAAAGGACAAAGCCGGGCTTTTGATCCTTCAGCTGGACACCCCCGGTGGACTCATGTCATCCATGCGGCAGATCGTCAAGGCCATTCTCGCTTCGCCCGTTCCGGTGGCGGTCTACGTTGCCCCTTCGGGGGCGAGGGCCGCATCGGCAGGAGTTTTCATTACCCTTGCGGCTCCCATTGCGGTCATGGCCCCGGGGACTACTATCGGGGCGGCCCACCCTGTCACAGTGGGGGGAGGGGGATTTTTCGGCGGGAAGAAGAAAGAGGGGGAGAAGGAATCCGGGAAAGATGGAAAGGGAAAGGCAGCTTCGCCGCCCCCGGAGGGCGATATCATGGCGACCAAAATTCTCAACGACACCGTGGCCTTTATACGTTCAATAGCCGCTAAAAACGGCCGCAACGTCGAGTGGGCCGAGCGGGCTGTCCGGGAAAGCATCTCCTCGACGGAGACGGAGGCCGTTAAGGAAGGGGTAGTGGATTTCATAGCTCCGGACGTGGACGCACTGTTGAAGGGAATTGAGGGGATGGAGGTGACGGTGTCGGGCGGAAAGCGTATTATAGCCCTCTCCGGCGCACGTATTGAGGATAGGCCCATGGGCACCCGGAGAAGGATCCTGGCTGTTATCACCGACCCCAACGTCGCATATCTCCTCATGCTGCTCGGGATCTTCGGTATCTTCTTCGAACTGGTCAACCCGGGCGTTATCCTGCCGGGCGTCCTTGGCGGGATTTCCATAATCCTTGCCTTTTTTTCTTTTCAGCTCCTGCCCGTCAACTATGCGGGCGTTCTTCTTATCCTGTTCGCGCTGGTGCTTTTTGTCCTGGAGGTAAAGGTGGTTTCTTTCGGAATGCTGACGGTTGGCGGCATCCTGTCCCTGGTGTTGGGTAGCCTGATGTTTTTCAACTCCGCCGATCCGTACTACCGTGTTTCCCTGTCCCTGATCTTCGGGATGACAGGTATCATCGTACTCATCTTCGTGGTGTTACTTGGATTTGCCGTCAGGATAAGAATGAGAAAGGTTACAACCGGGATCGAGGGGCTCATCGGAGAGGTGGGGGTTGCCGGCACCGACCTGGCCCCGGAGGGAAAGATAATGATTCACGGAGAGATCTGGTCAGCGGTCTCAACTGAAACTATCAAGTCAGGGGAGAAGGTCAAGGTGACAGAGGCAGATGGGCTGTCCCTGAAAGTCAAACGGGTGAACACAGAGCAATAAAGGAGGATTTGCCATGTTTTTATTTTCTTTTAACCCCATTGTCACCGGCGCGGTGGTCATCGTTCTTTTCCTCATCGTCTCGGGCATCAAGATCCTCAGGGAGTACGAGAGGGGGGTCGTCTTCTTCATGGGGAGGCTGGTCAAAGCCCGCGGCCCCGGCCTCATCTACATCATCCCCGGCATGGAGAAGATGGTGCGGATCAGCCTCAGGCTGATAGTGATGGACGTGCCGCCCCAGGATATCATCACGAGGGACAACGTGTCGGTCAAGGTAAACGCCGTCGTGTATTTCCGGGTGATGGATCCCTCCAGGGCGGTTGTCGAGGTGGAAGATTTCTTCTACGCTACCAGCCAGCTCGCACAGACGACCTTAAGGAGCATTCTGGGTCAGGTGGAGTTGGACGACCTCCTTTCCGAGCGGGATAAGATCAACCACGATCTGCAGGGGATTCTCGATTCCCAGACGGACCCGTGGGGGATCAAGGTGACGAACGTGGAGATAAAGCACGTGGACCTGCCGCAGGAGATGCAGCGGGCGATGGCAAAGCAGGCCGAGGCGGAACGGGAAAGACGGGCGAAGATCATTGCCGCGGAGGGCGAGTTCCAGTCGGCCACGAAACTGACCGAAGCGGCGAAAATCATGTCCGGCAACGAACAGGCCCTTCAACTGAGATATCTTCAGACCTTGAGGGAAATCGCGACGGAAAATAATTCCACCACCATCTTCCCTATCCCCATGGATCTCCTGAGAGCTTTCAAAGGGTTTCTCGGCAAGGGGCAGGGCGAAGGAGACGAGTAAATGACCAGGATTTTCAGCGTTCACCCCAAATATTTTTCCGACCAGCATCTGGTCGCGGAACATGACCATCTCCATGAAATCCTCGATGCCTTGGGCGACGACGATAAAACCTCGGATAATACCGACGTTTTCAGATTCAATGGGAGGAGGGGGCTATTATACATCAGGCACAGGATGCTCGCTGAGGAGATGGGGGTCAGGGCCATGGAGCATACAACCCTCATCGACCGCATGAAAATCCCCTCCACCGAATGGGATAGCCTTGAAGTGGACGATGGGAATGTTCAGAAGGACCTTGAAGAGGTCGGAGCGGAGGGGACCCCCGGCAGGGTTCCCCTTCCGGACGGCGAGGACATCGCGGAAGTGACCGGCGAGATGGACGTACTCTCGGTCATCCCTGGCATCGTGGAGGACGAGATCCTCCTGGGGCTTTACAGGCGCTACAAGTACGTTGTAATGGAGCGATCATACAGACGCTACAGGAGCCTCGCCGATCCCATGCAGGGCAAAAAGAGGGGGCAGACGTGGTTCCTCTTCGACATCATGTTGGAGGAGGCGCTGGCGGCGAAGCCGGGCGAAAGAGGGCCTGCCATAGCGTACGAGACATTGTGGGAGCGGCTTGTCGAAGCCGCCACGGAGGAGGAAAAACAGAGGTTCCAGGCCCTCTACGGGGCGCTTGAACCGGGGAAGATCAGCCTCGAAATGCGGGAATTTCTGGCACACACAGCCGCCCGCGTCGGCGACGAAGACCTGCTGATCTCACAGCTCCTCGTGCAGTATATGGAGTGATTTGGATGCCCCTCAACGGGCGCGAGCCATAAACTTTTTGCGAGTCCATCAGCTTTCGTGCATGAGCTTTTTTAACGCCACCGCCTCCGGGGGACCCCAAGTTCCCGCTTCGTAACCTTTCAGGTGGTCCGCCCGGTCCGAACAGACTTCGCATTCGTTGATGATCGGGTCGAGGTAGGTCCAGGTCAGGTCGATCTCGTCCTCCCTCAGGAAAAGCATCTTCTCGCCCTGCATGCAGTCCAGCAGGGCTTTTTCGTAGGCTGCGAGGACCGGCCCCGAGTATCCCTGAAGAAAGTCAAAATTCATGGTAACCGGGCGTAAGAGGATTTTGTCCCCGGGAGTTTTTGTCTGGAAGGACAGGGATATCTTCTCCTGGGGCTGGATCCCGAGGGTCAGCACGTTCGCGGAAACAGGATTTCCGAGGATTTCCCGGAACATCGTGATGGGGACATCCTTGAACCGGATCATGATCTCCGTCAGCTTGGCCCCCAGCCTTTTGCCCGAGGTGACGTAAAACGGGACTCCCTGCCAGCGCCAGTTGTCTATGAATATCCTCATCATGGCAAACGTCGGCGTGAGAGAACCTGCCGCCACCCCCTCCTCGTCGAGATAGCCAGCCGCCGGCTTTCCATCCACTTCGCCCGGCCCATACTGTCCCAGGACCAGGTTGCCGTAGGCGTCGTCCAGGGGGAACGGCCGCAGCGAGCGGAAGACCTTGACCTTCTCGTCGTGAAACGGTCCCGTCGAAAATGTAGAGGGCGGCTCCATGGCCGTGAGTGCCAGGATCTGCATCATGTGGTTCTGGAACATGTCCCTGAGTATCCCGGAGCTTTCGTAGTAGCCAGCCCTCTTTTCCACCCCGAGGGTTTCTGCGGCGATGATGTCCACGTGGTCGATGTAGTTTCTGTTCCACAGCGGCTCGAAGATCGTGTTGGCGAAGCGGAACATGAGGATGTTCTGGACAGTCTCCTTGGCCAGATAGTGATCGATGCGGTAGACCTGCCTCTCGACAAAGGCGGCGTGGATGGTGCGGTCGAGTTCAGCTGCCGATTTCCGGTCGCTTCCGTACGGTTTTTCCACGACAATCCTGGACCAGCCGTTTATCTCCGTATTCTCCGCCGACAGGCCGGACTCGCCGAGCAGGCCGGCGACAATCCGGTATAGGAACATGGGCAGCGCCAGGTAGAAGATCCTGTTGCCCCCGGTATCCGCCGCCCGGTCCAATTCTGCGAGAAATCGGGCAAGGTTTCGGAAGGACTCCAGCGAGTCCATGGTCAGCGGCAGGTAATGGAGCTTTGACGCGAAATCCTCCCAGCCATCGAGGTCGTTGCCGCTCTCCTCCGCCGATTTCCTGAGCATGGCGCGGAACTTTTCGTCGTCCATCTCCTTTCTTCCGCAGCCCACGATCCGGAACCTTTCGGGCATCCCCCCCTTCCGCAGGAGACTGAGGAGGGATGGAATGAGCTTCCTGGTGGTCAGGTCACCCGTAGCGCCGAAGATGACGATGGTGCAGGGGTCGAGGGGAGCGTCGAGGACGTTGTCGCCGGTGGGCGCTGTCTCTGTGGTCGCGTGTCCCTCGAGGAGGTTTTCAAGCCCTTCGTCCCGCGCCCTGTGCCCCGCATTCTCGCTCATCTCTTTTTCCCCTTCCTGGAAGACGAGACCACGGCATGTCCCCCGAACTCCTTGCGCAGGGCAGCGATGACCTTGTCGGAGAAGCCGTCTTCCTCTCTTGAACGGAATCGCTGAAACAGGGAAAGGGTGATGACCGGTGCGGGTACGCCCGTCTCCACCGCCTGCTGGATCGTCCAGCGTCCCTCTCCAGAGTCCTCCACGTATCCTTTTATGGCATCGAGCCTCGAGTCATCCGCAAAGGCGGACTCGGCCAGTTCCAGGAGCCAGGATCTGATGACGCTTCCCTGATTCCACAGGTGGGAAAGCTGCGAGTAGTCGAGAGACGGACCATATTGCGACCCTTCGAGGATATCGAAACCCTCGCCGTAGGCCTGCATCATGGCGTATTCGATGCCGTTATGGACCATCTTGACGAAGTGCCCCGCCCCTGTTTCTCCGCAGTACAGGTAGCCTTCCTCCGGGGCGAGGGTTTTGAATGCGGGCTCCAGCCGCTTGTAGCTGTCCTCGGGGCCGCCGACCATGAGGCAGTAGCCGATCTTGATGCCCCATATACCTCCCGAAACCCCCGCGTCCAGGTATGATATCCCGACGGTTTTCAGGTCCTCGGCGTGGCGGATGTCGTCCTTGTAGTAGCTGTTGCCGCCGTCGATAATAACGTCCCCCTCGGAAAGCAGGCCCTTGAGCTCGGTGATGGTGTCGTCAACCGGCTTGCCGGCCGGGAGCATTATCCAGACGGCCCTCGGAGCTTTGAGTTTCTCTACCACCTCCCGAAGGGAATGGGCCCCCTCGGCGCCCTCACCCTCGATTTCCTTTATGGTTTTTGTGGACATGTCGTAGGCGACGATGGTGTGGCCGCCCCCCATAAGACGCCGGGCCATGTTCATGCCCATTCTCCCGAGACCAATCATAGCTATTTGCATCGTTAACCTCCTTTAGTGGTCCAAATAGTTACAAGCCTTATCGCGGAGGGCCGCAAAGAGCGCCAATCTCAGGCGCTGCCGCGGAGGGCCGCGAATATTGAACAATCATACTGAAAGAGTTTAGCACACGGAATGTAACAGGGGGGTAACGAAGGCGGAAGCCTAGATTTAACAGGGATGAAGGGGGTAGAACAAACATCTGAAACGGATAAAATCTTAAACCTTCCTCCCCCTCGAGGGGGGAGGACAGAGGTGGGGGTGAAGGAGTGGCTCACAGCGACAAAGCAGATTATTTCACCACCCGTTCGTCACGCTTTAGCGTGGCTCACTGGAGTCACCCTTCGACTAAGCTCAGGACAGGCATCGGTCATGGAGGGATAACTAATCGGGAGTTTATCCCCTCTATCCCCTTAATCCCTGTTAGAAAGGGCCCATGATGATTATCCGCCCCAGACTCCAACGAACTTGAACAGGAAGCGGGCGAGAGGAAAAGGGTTGTCCAAACTCGTTATTGCCTCAACCCCGGCAAATAGTGTAGAAATCAAACCATGAAAAAGCATTGGCAGACCATCGTGTTCCTGGCCGTGTGTGCCGCCATCCTTGTCTTCTTATCCATAGCCCCGGAGGAGACCACCCCCAAGATGCCCAGGGACAGCGACCACATCGGCAAGCACAAAGACTACGCTGTCTGTTTTTCATGCCATCCCCCGGAGACCCTCCCCGAGAACCACGTCCTGCCGGACGGCCAGGCCCCGGAGGGCAAGTCCAAATGCTACTTCTGCCACAAGCTGGAGAAACTCGGGAACGATTAGCGAACGGTGCCCTTCGATCCCGCCGATCAAAGGTATTTTAGCCGCTGATTCACGCGGATTTTCGCGGATAGATCTGGAACCAAAATCTGAGATCTGTCTCTCGCCCGCTCGTCAAACAAAATACCCGACTTGCTAAAGGCGCAAAGGACGCGAAGAAGGTCGCATCCCCTCACCCAAGATGCTGCTGATTTCAATGAAATCCCGCTCCTGGTAAGGAGCGGTTGGGTGTGGAGAGTGCTTTTACCCCCGGTCTTGCCAGACCCGGGTTTTTAGGCTATCTTCGTTTTCCTGTTTTAAATCGTGGGGACGTAGCTCAGCGGGAGAGCACCTGCTTCGCATGTAGGGGGTCGTGGGTTCAAATCCCATCGTCTCCACCACTCGACGCATAAAAAGGCCACCTCGGAACGAGGTAGGCCTTTTTATTTGCTCGTGGCAGGCCAAGTTGCGGTTGCCGCGCGACACGAGCTGCGTCGAGTTGTCCCGCCTGCCTTGAGCCTGTCGAAAGGAGCAAAGCGCCGAAAGCATGTGCGTTGCATCGAGGGGCACTGGGTTGTTTTGTTCAACATGCAAAAAGGCTTCACTCCCTCTTGGCACCATCCTTGCTCAACTCTTTGCATGCCACCTTCAAATTCATTCTACGTCTACATCCTGAGATGTTCAGATTGCTCTCTTTACGTTGGCCACACCAGCAACCTGAAGAACCGACTACTCTGGCACCGATGTGGATTCGCATCCAGACATACGGCTGCACACTTGCCCGTCAGGTTGGTATATTCAGAAAAGTACGAAGACGAACAAACAGCCATCGACCGCGAACACCACCTCAAGAACTGGTCCCGTCGAAAAAAGGAAGTCCTGATCGATGGTGATATAGCAACGTTAAGAAGCCTGAGCAAAAGCAGGGATTAATCACCTTTCCTACCCCGGGTTTTGAGCCGCGGCGAAGACGGACACCTCTCACGAACAGAAACCATATAAATCAAGGCATTTCCGGCTTCGGGTGGCAGGCCACAGAGGTATTTTGAGCAAAGGGTGTCCCCCATAGCTCGTTCTGTCCCCTAGTCTGGGATTTCAAGCGAGCGACGATGGACGCAAATACAACCTTCTAAGGTCTCGTTTTTATTTGAATTTGCCACGCCGATTTGTCACAGTGAAATTCAAAGAACGAAGACGGAAGAAATCCCGTGGGCGTAATGAAGTCGGGTTGCGCACCTCGCGTTCACCCTCACCTGGCTATATCATAACAAGCATGAACATCATTCCCTTCCTCACAACCGAAGAACTTGAACAAATAGAGACGTTACAATTGGCTACTCCTTGTGAGATGGAAGATATGATATCTAGTGTTCATCCGTAAACTCTAACCTGTTGATAATATTAGCAAATTGTGTGTTTTTTGTTTGTATTTTCCTTTGTTTTATCATGCACTATTTCGGTAACATATTGATATTATTGAATAAACACTGTTGCCGGAGGTAGAAAATGCGTGAAAAACAGTTGGATCAGATGAGTATATTTTACACGATGCCGGGGCACAAGGTTGCCAAGGAGTTGGCCGCCATTTCCCTGATCGTTGATGACAATCCGGAG